>NZ_JBFNXI010000004.1:0-173062 GCF_040812445.1 Lentibacillus sp. L22
AGTGCAACCGTGAATTAGCATAGTTGCACCTAGTGTGTCAACCATTGATTTTGGTGAAGAGCCATAATTTAAGCCTGAAAAAATTATTGCTATATATTTGAATGTATAATCTGTAATACCATCTTTTTCTTTAAATACGTTCAGTTCATATATCCCGATAGCTACTTTATGAAAAACAACCGAGTAGATAGCAGCAAAAAAATTAATTGCTAACACAACAAGGATAATCGTACTCGGAAATGGAATACCCGCGGGCAGCATAAAAAGAGATAATAATGATGTTGATATAATTGCAATAACCATACCAATCCATTCTTTTTGGGAAATTTTCTTATTTGTCCGCTGTTTCACAATACCCTTCTCAGGTTTTAAACAGGCAAATATGGATAGTAAAATAAAAAGACATTCAAACATGAAAATAAATGTGCTTACCTTTCCCGCTCCGTCTGATCTCCATTCAGTCCTATTTAATGTAAACAATGCGATCAAAATTGCTAGCATGATGTTAGCCTTTAAAAGAAACCATAAACCGTTTTTTATAGAAATACGATTTCCCAATGTTTTATCAAACAACTTAACCTTTCCCTTACGAAAGAATTGATTACACAACCCGCTTCATAACTAGCATAATTGTTTTTTAGAACTTGTCAAAGATGGCAATTACCCCAAACCCTTCCCACAATAAAAATAGGACAAAGACAATAGCAATTACTTTATTAACTAGCAACGGTAGCCTTAACAAAATCATCTGTTCGTAATAATTTATCCCTGATAAAAAAATGGCAACATATTTAAAAATGTAATCCATCAAGGTTGTTTTTTCTTGGAAAACGTTCGCTTGATAAATTCCTAAAGCAACCGGATGAAAAATAACGGAGTACAATGACACTATAAAATTGGTCATTAATATTAAAAAAATTAGTGTACTTGGGTAGGGAATGTTTGCCCCTAAGAATAATAGTGAAAATATAGAAAGTGCTATAAAGTTAATTCCAAACCCTAACTACTCTTTGTTATGCTTCTTTTGATCCTTTTCTAAATCCTTCCCAACATAAGGTTTAATACATGCCAGAAATGACAAAACCACAATAAAAATTTCCGCAAATACAAGATACATCATAACGTAACCAAAGCCATCGTCATAACGCCACTCACTCTTGTTAATCACCAAAACAAGAAGAATAAGTATTAATAGAATATTTGATTTAACAAAAGCTAAAAATCCGTGTTTAAATGAAAAGTATTTCTGTTTGTTCATGCAACATTCCATTCCTTTTTCCTGTTGACTAGGTCACGGATAAATTATTCAAAAACTAATAACCAAAAATCCTTGCAAAAGTAAAAATAATACAAAGACAATAGCCAAAATTTTATTAACCACTAAAGGAAGATGTAATAACTTCATTTGAACATGAAAATTAATTCCCGAAAACAGTATATATATTTAAATGTAAAGTCCAAAACGCTGCTTTTTTCATCATAAACATTAGCTTTATATAATTTCAGAGCAACAGGATGAAAAAGAATAGAATATAAAGCGAACATGAAATTTATCACCAAAACTAACATAACGATTGTACTTGGGAACGGAACGCCAATACCTGCAAAGCCAAGCGATAACAGAGATGTTATAGTAATGGTTAATAGCAATCCTATCCATTCTTTTTCAGAAAAACGGCTTTTGTGTCCTGAAATCACATGATTAACTTGACGGTTAAAACAAGCTATAAATGACAGCAAAATTATAAAGGCCTCTGCAAAAGAATATAAATACCAAAATAGGCGTTTTTGATCCATGATTAACCATAAAAATAACTGCAGCAAAAACAAGTAGCAAATTGGACGTTATGAATGACTGAAGTCCCTTTACCAAAGAAAATTTCCATATTTTCGTTTTTGTACCATTAGCCTTTATGTGTGTTGATGATTTATCCAATGATTTCCCTGCCTACTCATGGTTTTTTCTCCAATAAAAATATCCTATTTTAATTAAAAATGCCTAGTGTCAAAGCAACACCCCATAATAAGGTCAACGCAAATACAATTGCAGTTTCCAATTAAGAAATATTGAAGTGAAGGCTTTCTTTAAAGGAAAAGCGTTTCTATTTTACTATATCCCTTAGTTTGAATATACTGCCATATGCTCTCAAATCACTTGTCAAAAATCGTACCTACCACAAACCATTGCCACAGTAGAAACAAAGCAAAAACAATAGCAATGACTTTGTTTAACAACAACGGGAACCTTAACAATATCATCTGCACATAATAATTTATCCCTGATAAAAAAATGGCAACATACTTAAAAATGTAATCCATCATGGTTGTTTTTTCTTGCAAAACGTTCGCTTCATAAATACCTAAAGCAATTGGATGAAAAACCACGGAATAAACTGATGCCATAGCATTTGTTATTAATATTAAAAATATTAATGTGCTTGGGTAGGGAATGTTTGCCCCTAAGAATAGTAGTGAAAATATGGAAATCACTATAAAATTAATTCCAAATCCTAACCACTCTTTGTTATTTTTCTTTTGTTTACCTTTTTTTAAATCCTTCTCAATTTGTGTATTAAAACACGCTAGTGAAGATAATAGGACTATAAAAGATTCAGCACCGAACAGAAAAAGGATAACAAAATTTATTCCGTCATAGCGCCACTCATTACTGTTAAGCATAAAAATCAGGAAAAAAAACATTAAAATAATATTTGATTTAATAAAAGCCAAAAAGCCACTCTTTAATGAAAATCTTTTTTGTTTATCCATGTACTACTCCATTCCTTTTACTCAAGACTAGCATAATAATTATTCACTAGGTTAGTTAAAAATCCCTGAAATAAAACCTCCTACATTTGAGGTTATATCACCAACTTTATCACCTATCCAATCCCCTGCATCTTTAACAGTATCCTCAACCCAGCGACCAGCATTTTCTCCCCATTCTTTAACAGTTCCTTCAACAAACCAGGATCCTACAATCCCAACACCTGCGCCAACTGCCCCACCTATAACAGTACCAACCCCCGGGCAGATCATTGACCCGATAACAGCTCCGCCAGTTGTGAGTCCGGCAACCCCAAGATCTAGTCCAATACCTCCAGCAAACCTACCTGACTTTTCGTAAAATGATTTGTATTTATTTTCATCACTAAAATATTCGCCGGAATTTGTTCCAACTGAAAATAGGATTCCAGCATACGGTATCCTTTTCGCAAGTTTCATTACACCCTTCGTACTGGAAAATTGCTTCGCCGTACCCTTTACATCCACGTTCATTTTATAATCTTTTAATTTCGCTTTATCAAATACAAGAACACTAGAATAACTGTTAGCTACTTTCCCGAAACTAATTCTATTTGTTTTGCCTTTAAGCCCGATTATTTGTCGAAGAACCCCACTAGGCGCTTTTCCTGATTTGGCAATATACCGCTTAAGGGGATTCGCTGCGTTTCTATCGCCGTTTTTCAATAGTTTATAAATATTACCGGCCAACTTCGATTCATATTTTCCATTCGAACCTTTTTTCCACTTAGCAGAAGCTTTAACAATAAAGTTTCCTTTACCGTCTTTCACCAAATCAAGCATGCCGCTGTTCATGATTTTAAATGCAAGTGCCCCTTTTGCAACGTTATATGCCCCGTTTGTTTTTCCTAAATCCGAAAGCCACCCGGCAATATCTCCCTGAATGGTCGAATCACCTTGTTTAACAGACAATTCCGTGGCACGGTCGATCATGTCCTCGATGACATCCGATTCCATGAAATAATTTTCAACTTCACCAATTTGGGATTCTGTCAAAAAGACCCCATTTTTCGTCCAACCTTGAATCTTGGTGACAAATTGAGCAATTTGATCTGCTGAATCAGCCGAATCTTCTAGTTTAGAAGTGCTGTCTTCATCAAGCTTGGAAAGGTTTGTACGTGTATCTTGAACGATAAACCGTGCTCCGGACAGGTGAAAGTCAAAGTTTGTCGTTTTCACGGAATCATAAGGCACCAGGTCACTTACCTCATTATAATGATTATTAATATCATCCACAATTTCATGTGTTAAGTCATCGAGTTTATTGAGAGCACTTTTCACATCGCCTTCGATGAATTCTTCACGGATAAGGCCATTATTATTTTCAAACGATTCGACCGATCCCTTTATTTCTTTTAAAATATTAATATATTCTTCCAAAAACAAGTTAAATAGAATGACTGCCGGGAAATGAAGTGTCATAAAATGTTCTCTAATTGCATTTCCACCTTCACCTTTGAGTGCATCATCAAGATCGATCAATTTATTCATGGCATCACGGATGGAGAGGAAATTGGAAAGCACCCCTCTTTACCATTACAATCGATCCAACTCCGGTTTAAGGGGCATTAGATGGGAAAATTAATTTTAAAATATTTGGATTGGGTTAGTAATGCGACATTTTTTACAGATCAGAAATGATGTCCCAATCGTAGAGGTTTAGGAAAGCAGGAAAAACAACAAATCATATTATTTTTTGTTTTCAAATTGACTTTTCGTGTTATAATAAACATAGAGATAAGAAAACAGGCATAAACTAATAAAGACCGAAGATACGCCAATATCTCCGGTCAGCAATGAATCGCTCCCCTTCAAGAGGGGTCAGCACAGGTAAGGAATAGACCTCACTAGGCTGCGAAACTAAGGGAGGTCTATTTTTTACGGTCTATAATCGTTACAACTAGTGTTGCAAAGGCGATCATTAGAACCAATGTCTCAAAAACAGACAAGGGCAACACCCCCTTCCGTTATAGCGTATCGCGTGACACTACAACGACGAGATGCGCCGACCTCCCTTGAGGAAAACACGATTATTGCATGTTTCTATTATACCATCTGCCTAAAAAGTTTAAAGAAGTATTTTAAATTTCTATTAATACATAATCAGACGAAAGTTAAATCTTCATACCCTGCCCGCTTACTGGTAAAATGAAGACAACCAATTAATCCGAGCAGGAGGAAAAATATGACTAACAAACTCATCCTGGTATCCTCATCACCAAGAAGACAAGAGCTGTTAAACCAGGTTAAGATTCCTTTTACGATCCGAAAACCGGACGTGGATGAATCACAAATCAAATCAAGCGATCCGGTAGAAAAAGTAAAACAATTGGCGTTATTAAAAGGGAAAAATGTCCCGCTTCACTGCGAAGATGAAGTGATTTTATCGGCTGACACTGTTGTTTCCTTCCATCAAACGATCTTTGGAAAACCGAAAGATAGCCAAGAGGCTGCGCAAATGATTACTGCTTTTAGCGGAAACGTACACGAGGTATTTACTGGTGTCATGATTCGCTCCCATGATGATGAGATTGTTTTTGTTGAACGAACAAAGGTTGAATTTTGGCCATTATCAAAAGAGGAAATAGATTGGTATGTGAACCGTACGATAAAGCAGGTGCATACGGCATTCAAAGTCTTGGGGCAATGTTTGTTAAGCAAATTATCGGCGATTACTACACCGTTATGGGATTGCCCATTTCGCGTGTGATTAGGGAACTGAGACGGTTTTCTGTGTATGCGGAGGAAAAAGGTTAAAAATTAGTGCCAGTCCCACGTATTCCGGCATTTTGCGTAATGGGGGACTGGCCACTTTTGAAAAACTATCATTTACATCTGCCAATATTTTGCTAACTCCCCCGAACAAACGCCACAAAATCACGCACCACCTGTTTTCTGAAACGTTGCGGCTCTCGAACCATCAGCAAATCACGTGTGCGTTTGAGGTCGTTAACTGTTACCACCTTCATCATACCATACGCCAATTCCTTCTCCACCGTTAGCTTCGGTAAAATACTGACACCAAGACCCGCTTCCATCGCACTTTTAATCGATTGGACACTGCCAAGCTCCAATGAACTCTGAATCTTTTTCAGTACGCCAGCTTCTTGTAATGAATTTTCCAAAATAATTCGCGTCCCTGATTCCGCTTCCCGTCAGATCATCTTTTCTTCTGGCAGTTCATGCAGCATGATCATTTCCCTGTCTTTCCAGCGATGATCGGCCGGTAAAACCAGGACCAATTCATCCTGTGCGAACGTTTCTATCATAAAGGAACGATCATCAACCTGGCTCTCCACCAGAGCAATATCGATATCCTGATCCCCCAGTTTTTCCACGATCTGTGGCGTGTTTCCAATCGTTAAACTAAATCGGTAATCAGGAAACTTTTTCTTAAATTTTCCCATCACATGAGGCAGCAAATAATCGCCAATTGTAAAACTGGCCCCTACATGCAATACAGTTTCGTGTTCACCTGTTGCCTCCTTGACTGCCTCGTGCGATTGTTCTAGCATTTCTACCATATTTTTAGCAAACGGATATAACGTGTTTCCTGCTTTTGTCGGGATAAGTTTCCCATCATGCCGATCAAACAATAGCGTGTTATACTGCGTTTTACACAAAATTTGGAAAGCACGTGGTCCTAAGCTGGTTAGTTCGTACAATTGTATACTTTCCTCAGTACTCTTTTACTTCAAGAATATTACCCAGTCCAACAAAATGAGTCAGAACCTTCTGCTGATAGTCTATACACTTTTTGTTTTTTATTTCAACTTATTTATGCGTTATTCTGTTCATTTGATTGAAAGAACATGGTTAAATATTGCATTAGCTAATACATTTTCTAGGTTTTGAGAATTCAAAATTGGTAATGTTTATAAAACCTATCGTGGCATGATAGAATATATGTAAAGAACTTGGAGGTGTCATAAATGAAATGGAAAGATGTACGCCAAGCATTCCCGGACCAATGGGTGTTGATTGAGGCCGCAAAAGCATACACAAATGATGAAAACCAACGTATTTTGGAATAAATTACCTCATTGTAAAAGTATTCAAATTCACCTGATGCAATGAAAGTGTATCAAGAACTTCATCGTGAAAATCCTACTAGAGAATTGTATGTTCTCCATACGAGTCGAAAAAAACCTAATATTATTGAGAAAAAGTGGGTAGGTGTAAGACGTTAGTGAAAAAGTTATTCATTGATAAAGGGATCTTGCTTACGGATATGGAATTGACGTTTAAGGGAAAATCATTAATGTTAACATTGTGGTGGTTGCAAAAGGATATGCCTTACACACCAAGATACATGGCTGAATTACTGAGGCAGTTAGATGTTAATGGACCTTACATTGACAATCCTTTTTTTAAATCAACCTTATTATCTTGGGGAACAAATGCATAAGCGGTCGTTATTTCTCCCAAAAAAATATTAAAAACCAGCAACATGAATATACTAAAAACAGCGTGCCAATGTGTTCCAATTAAAAACAAATAAATTGACAGGTTTGAATTAATTGAATATGATATACAACTAATTATTAAAGTCGGACAACTTAACTGGAATGGAGTGTGCTCTATGGTAAAAAGTGTAACCGAACGTCGGCATGACATTGAAAGTCAATTCCCGGTCTGGAAGCGAAAAACATTGGGAGCCCATTTTGCTGAGCGGGCACAAAAATATCCTGATCGCCCATTACTATTAACCGCTGATAGGGAATATACATACATGGACGTGTGGAATGAAAGTATACAAGTTGCCAGAGCATTAATGGCACTTGGTGTTAAACGACGCGATCATGTTGCCCTATTAATGGAAAACAGACCCGAATTTATATCCTTAAAAATTGCTGTATCCTTGGTTGGTGCAGTATGTGTACCAATCAACACGATGCTGCGTGAAGATGAATTGGAATACACACTTAGGCAATCCGACACTAATTGGTTATTCTTTCATCAAACCATTAAAAAGACAAATTACGCGGAAATTATTGATCGCTTAATCGATCAGAACAAGCTTCAGGATATTCACGGCAAACATGTCATGCAACAGGCAATTTGCATTCCTAATCAACCGTCATCAGGTGGTAGTGAAAGATTTATCGTATGGGATGATTTTCTTGCCAAATCATCATCGGTTGCAATGGATGTTTTACAGGAACGAATCGATCATAGTGAATATCCGGATGAAATTGTCGATATCATTTATACCTCTGGAACAACTGGGCTGCCTAAAGGTGTGATGCTTACCCATGATATGGTTTTACGTTGCGGATTCAGTTCCGCACTCAGCCGGGCGTTTGAAGATGGACGACGTATCTTTACGACCCTGCCAATGTATCATGTATTTGCCTATATTGAAGGAATTCTTTCTGCTACATATGTAGGTGGTGCACTTGTATTAACAACGGAATCGACACCAAAATCCATGTTGACACTAATGGAAAAAACACGGGCAACTGATTTCCTTGGTGTCCCTTCCATGTTACTTTCTATTCTGCATTACCCGGATTTAAAGAAATATGACCTGACATCATTATTCAGCTTACTTTGTGCAGCTGCCCCGGCACCAATTCCGGTCTGGAAGCAGGCAATACAGGAACTTGGTCTGACTGAGATCTGTACGGCTTATGGTGGAACAGAAGCAACTGCAGCAACTGTTCATACGGAAGTGGGCGATTCAGTTGCGATTGTTTCCACCAGGGTAGGACGGATGAAGCCGGGTGGAAGCAGTGGTTTGGCTGAATTTGGCGGAGCAAACACGCAATATAAAGTAGTCGATCCATTCACAAAAGAGGATATTGATCCAAACACTCCTGGTGAACTTGTCGTCCGTGGAAACATTGTAACCAACGGCTATTACAATAAACCAGAAGAAACGGCCGCTGCTATTGATAAGGACGGATGGTTTTATACTGGCGATTTGGGACGGATTGATGAACATGGTTATATTGAATTCCTTGGAAAGAGTAAGGATTTATATAAAGTTTCCGGTGAAAATGTTGCGCCAAAAGAAGTGGAAGAAGTTATCTCTAACCATGATGCCGTCAAACAAGTGTATGTTGTTGGGGTACCCGATGCCATCACCGGTGAAATTGGTGCCGCTTTCGTAGAGTTAAAGGCTGGCAAAAAGCTAAAAAGACGTGATATTGTAAACCTATGCCGTGAGCAACTAGCTAAATTTAAAGTCCCCCGCTACGTCTGGTTTATTGAAGAAGCGGATTGGCCATATACCGGAAACGGAAAAATACAGAAGTTTCGCCTTGTTGAAGCCGCTAAAAAGTATTTAGGAAAAAATGCAACTGAAACAAAGGAGGCAAATGAATGGCAGTAACGACACCAAAAGTTGTTGTTACTGGAATCGGCGCCATCACCCCGTTTGGTGTTGGCGTTCCCTTTTTTTGGGATTCAATAATGAAAGGGAAATCTGCCGTTAAGGAAACGAAACAAGCCGACTGGCAGAAATGGATTCCAGTATCTGCACAACTACCGGAAATCAATATGCACGACTACCTTTCCAAAAAACAAATCAAAAATACGGACAGGTTTACCCAGCTTGGCCTTATTGCAGCAGCTGAGGCGGTTAAAGATGCCGGATTATCATCAGAAACAGAAGCATCTTGGTCAGTGGATCTTCCGCAACAGCGAATGGGAATATCGGTGGGAACCGCATATGGTGGTGTGGAGTCACTTACCGAGAGTGCGAGTTCACTGGCTATGTACCCTGACAAGCGGATGGGGCCCAGGCTGTTGTCGAAATCCATTCCAAACGCAGCAGCGGCAGCACTTGCCATGGAATATCATATTCGCGGACCGGTCATGACCTACACAACTGCTTGTGCGGCATCGGCCAATGCGATCGGTGAATCGATGTATTGGCTCAAACGCGGTGAAGTGGATCTGGTTTTAGCTGGTGGAGCGGAATATCTATTTTCTCCGGTTGTCCTTGCCGGTTTGCGTTCAGCGGGCGCAATCGCAACCGATGGACCAGATGATATGCGGGAATGGAGCCGACCATTTGATGCCAACCGAAAAGGAATGGTTGTAGGTGAAGGAGCAGCTTTTCTTATTTTAGAAACTGAAGAACACGCAGCCAAACGTGGGGCAAAAATCTATGCCGAGCTTGCCGGTTATGGCGCCTCCAATGACGCCTACCATGAAACTGCACCACATCCTTATGGAGAAGGGGCAGCGATTGCAATCAAACGGGCATTGGAAACCTCTGGACTAAAGCCAGGCGATATCGATTATATCAACGCCCATGCCACCGCGACACCTGTTGGCGACAAGGCGGAGACCATCGCCTTGGAAAACGTCTTTAATGAAAAGGTTCTCTGCCTCTAAAAAAGTGATGGAATTATCGGTCACATGATCAAATTTGTGCACAAGATAATAAACTTTCAAGCTCACTCAACCAGTTTCAGACCCAGCGTGATCAATACTCACATGCACAAGGCCAACCTTGAGTTAAGCAAAATTAACAGTTAAATAGTCGCACCTTTTCAGTGGTTTCAGACAGCTCCCGTGTCGTATTTCTTATTCCGTTTCTGTTCTCTATGCTGGAAAAAAGCAAGTTGATAGGTAACAGAACGATTCCATTAAATCGGTTCTTTCTGCAAAATAGGGAATACCTTTGTTGTTGATAAGCTCCCGATTGCGGTAACCCCAATTAAAAATAAAACAGGTCTCAAATTTTTTATCTAGGGCAATACATAATATTAACGCCAATTTTGCTGAAGGATTAAAATGTCCTGTTGCAATGAAACTTATAGTTTGTCGGGATACTCCAATCATATTTAAACGGAGAAAAGTAGGTTTGAAAGCCCCGCCACTAGTTTTTCTAGACTTTCTAGACATTAATCCTTGTTAAATTAATCTGCCAGTTACTTTAAGTACAAAATTTCATAATCTCTTCTAAACTTTAGATATTTAAGTGTTGTTTAACAATACGGTCCAATTATGGCAGCCAGTCGTTAATTACTGCGCCCATTTCAGGAAGACTTAAATTCAGGATAGTATTAAAAAATCCGTTAATTTCAAAGCATCTATACAAGCCCTTCAAGAATGGCTATATCGTCCCATCCGTATACACGTTTATTAAGCGTTTTTCCGGAAAACTGTTCTTCAACGGTATCTATTTTTTTACCTCCAAGTGCTTCATAAAAAAGAAGGGAACTGTTATCTTCAAGCACTTTTACTATCATCGTAGACATGTTTTTTTGTTTTAGTTCCTCAATTATTGGTCTTACAAGTAATTTCCCCACTCCGTCTCTTTGATGCTCTTTCAAAATATATATGGCATATAATTCACCTGTGTAACCCGGATATTTATCTGTCCTCTTCTCACCACCAGATGAAAACCCTACAATATCTTTCTCTTTGGTTTCTGCCACGTAAACGCCACCGTTTGGAATGTTGTTTATCCATAACTGTTCTCTCTTCTCATAGGTCACATTATTCAAATACCTCTCTGGGATAATATTTGCATATGTCGTTTTCCAACTGTCAACGTGTACTTTTGCTATTCCTTTTGCATCAGCCAAAACAGCCTTTCTTATCTTCATTGAATCAGTCACCTCATTTCCCTGCAATCGCGCTCAATGTTTGAAGATCTACAAACCCATGAAAACGACATCTGTTTGCCGAGCGATTAATTGATGTTTTTTTAGCAATAATTTTTTAAGCCAATAGGTAGCGGATCAATCCCAATATGGCAAAACAAAATAAAGCTGTGCCAGAACCTATGCCGGTGATTGCACTGTTGGCAACTCCCAATTTTTTGGATAGCCATGGTGATATTACAGCAATTGCTATCATAAGAACCGCTAACATATACAAACTAAGGTCTTTAAAGATGTTTACTAGCCAGAAAAAATGAACACCTACGATAAAAGCAATCCACGGAGCAACATAATCCTTTTTTTTACTTCGGATCAACAAGAAAGCTCCGAGTCCCGCTAAAAAAAATTCAGTGTAGAAAACAATTAAGTAGTTAGTAAACGTGTCCTTTTCTGACAAAGTAGTTGCCGAATCCCCGTGCGTCACGCTTAAGTACACGCCAATCAAGCATACTAACAACGCAAACCCGGACGCAATCCCAATATACTTGTGCCACCTTTTTCTAGGATTCTCCTGAGCCCACCCGAACCAAACAAAACTAAACATACCGAAAATCGCCGAATACATCGCATAATCCCTTATATATTCTGGCTCCATAGTCAACCCTCTCCCATTAGTTTTTCCTTCACCAGAAACAGCTGCTATTGAGATTACTAATGGCTTCCATTCATTATATTTATTCTACCTTTGCGTATTAGATATATAAAATATAACCACCAAATGTTTACAATTCTTTTGTTCTACTATCCGGCCCTTTTGTTCAGCATTGGCGCTTATGCCTATTCCATATTAGCATCGTTAAATTGACGTCTTCGCACTTACCTTGCTTTTGTCAGAAATAAAAGCCATATGTTCATTAGAATCAAGTTTATGATAGTGTTGAAGGCCGATTCTTTCTGCCACTCGTATTGATGGTTTATTAGAAGGACGAATTCGGGCTATAACAGACAAATTAGGTATATAATCTTTAGCCATTTTAACAGCAACCCTGGCTAATTCCGTCGCATAGCCGTGTCCCCATGCCTTTGGTGAAAACCTATAATAAAGGTTCAACACGTCCATCCCTTTCCAGCGATCTTTACCGATCCCTCCAATTACATCTGACGTAGTCGGGAGAACAACTACCCAATAGCCATATCCATAATTCAACCAATTATTTCTCCAACGATTCAATGATTCTTGGGCCTCATCAAGATCCTTCATTGGCCCTGCTGGACGATATTGATTTGTAGCTGGATCTCCTTCTATCGACAGTATGTAAGATAGATCCTCTTGCTTTGGCATTCTAAGTAGTAAATTATCAGTTTTCACTCCTTTAAATATTTTCTGAACATAATGATTCATCTTTAACTCACCCGTTTGCGGCAATGTTTCATTTTAATCAAGATTAGTTATATAAAAGTCCTTCTCTACTCTGACAGGTTCTCATATTCCCCAAGGAACTCATTTACAATTAATCTTTGTTGCTCTTCCTACCGAATTTCTTGCGGCAGATTCATATTGCTTTTCACCACAATGCAGGCATTTCAATTTAAACAATGTTTTAATTGTTTGCTTCCAAGTCCATTCCTTACTACAGTTTTGACAGATAGGCATACAACGACCTCCCTTTTGTATCAGTATAATGATACACAGACACATGCACTTTGCTGGAACATAACCTTTAGAGGTATTTTAGGTATCCATTTCCTGAAGGATTTGAGCAACTGCCTCTTCATCCAAACCTGTGGATTTAACAACCACATCTATTGCGATATTCTGTTTTAAAAGTCTTATGGCAACAGCTTTTTTAGCATTATATTCCGCTTCATCAATTGTTTGCGCCAAATGTTTTTCTTTTTCTTCCAAATATTTTTCTTTTTCGTCCACGTATTTTTCCTTTTCATCCACGTGTTTTTCTTTTTCACCCACGTGTTTTTCCTTTTCGTAAAGGTCTTTTTCCATCCGCTTTATCTCTTGTTTCCGCTCTTCCTCTTGACGGCGTTCAGCTTCTTTATCTAGAAGAACTTTCAATCGCGATTCATACTGTAAAACTTGTTCTCTTGTCATGCTCAGTTCTTCCCAATTTTCAAAAGCATCACGTAATGACTCATCGTTCATGGCTATTTCCTCCAATTCTTTATAAATATCGTCATATACTTCCCCATGTCTGTGATCCACCATTCCCAGCATCAGTAGCCATCTGGCAAGTACATCTTCCCATGGATTCAGTTTTCCTTGTTTCCAATATTTTATTAGTTTGGTCATCTCGATGAAATGAAATTCCACCACATCCGAAAGCCAATATCGATCCACATCTTCTGATAAGTGATAGCTTGTATGGAAGCGTTCTGTTTGGCTGAAATAATCGTAGTTCAAGATATTGATGGAAATTACCGGTCGCAGTTGTTTATAGTCCATGCTTTTTCCCAAAAGATTTTTATACAATCTTGACCAGTAAAATATAGACCGTTTAGCCATATCATGTTTGTCTGAAAACTGAACTTCCACATTAATTGTTTCACCGGCATCTGTAACAACGAGCAAATCCAATCTCGATTCTTTATCCTCATCATATTCCCTGTTTTGCTCTACATTGGCGAAGACGACATCCTTGATTATGCCTCTGCCAGTTTTTTGCAAGATAGCATTGAGAAACACAATTGTAATTTGTTTATTTTTTTCATTCCCGAATAGTTGTTTGAAAGCAAAATCAATTTTTAAATCCATCAACCGCTCTAAAGGAATTCGCTTGAGCAGCTTTGTTTGCTTATTATCTCTCGTTGGTTTGTTGTAATCAATGGGGTTTTCCTGAACGTTGATAAATGCAGTTGAATCAATTGTTTTCACGTGAAAATAGTTTGTTTGTGGCATATCATCACACCTTTCACTTTTTGAGGTCTGAGCCAAGGTGTATTGTCTATTAATAGTATATCAGAAACCCGTTGCAAAACAAGTGTTCCCAAAAGGTTTTTAAGCTTTTTTGCATCGTTTACCATTTTGCAACCACAATTCACGCAAATAATATATATGATATCCAAACCAAATTAAACCGCTCTATCCTTATTCACGCATTACTTCCTTGCTTTTATCCGCACCAAAATCATGCCCGCTTTTCAACTATTACCAATATAAGTGTCGCAATTGGCCCAAGAAATAGGGACAAGAGAAACCAATTCAATCCACTTCTATTCTTTCCTTGAGCCAATCCCGCATTGATTAATGACAACGTTCCCCAGCCAACAACGAATTCATTCATTGAATCACCTCCCCGCTGTATTTGTATTTAACCGTTTACCTTTGACTTTGGAATATACTTGGTAAAGTAAGCAGCCAATATTAACAAAACAATTGATATCCCCCAGCTCACAATCCCGACAAAGTTAAACCAATAAGCCAGCAGATTGGTTACCGCCAAAAGGTAAAGGAAAATTGCCGATAAAGCACTTTTTACTCCAGTAATTCCAGCCCTATTACGTTTACGCACAGCAAAAAACAGGGAAACAATTAGCACTATAACGGTTATCACGGACAAGATATCTGCCCACATCATCATTTGCCCCCTTCCAGATAAAATTCCGCAGCCATTACTTCATTTACTTAACTCTATACTACTACTGTTTACTGCCTTATGCACAACAACAACCAACATTGCTTACTTAACTTAGATGTTTTAATTCATCCAAACCGGGAAGACACATGATAGAAAGAACATTTCATAGAAAGGGTAGTTATTTATGAAAAATATACAATATCAGCCAACCAAAAACAAACAGCTTTCTGATGCACAGGAAGTTCATTATTCCAAGGAATTTAAACAGGCAGATATTGCTGGCGGCTTTCGGAGACCCCGAGTCAATGTGGCAAAACACGAAAACCCACATTTAAAACAATAAACATATGATTCACCCCTATTCACTTTCAAATGCATATCAATTATGGAAACACATGAATGGCCATGTGTTTTTTCTTTATTTAAGCTACTATTAAATGATTGAAACCTTTTGCCAAATATCATCGTAATACAAAGCAAAGAAAATGGAGGTAGCAGTTATGGTAGAACCGGCAATGCAGCTCATCGATGTGAATAAAAACATCGGCAACAAAAATATTATCAAAGGGTTATCCTTTACAATTAATCCCGGGGAAGTGTTTGGATTTATTGGGCCAAATGGTGCCGGAAAAACAACCACGATCCGAATGATGGTTGGCTTAATGCATATGACAAGTGGCGATATTCGCATCCTTGGCAAAAGCATTAAAACCGACTATAAACAAGCAGCCCGAGAAATTGGTGCGATTGTAGAAAATCCGGAAATGTACCCGTTTATGACCGGGCTCCAAAACCTGAATCACTTTGCACGAATGACTCCTAGCGTGACCAAAGAACGTATCCAGGAAGTGATTTCTCTTGTTGGGTTGGAAAAAGTGATCAAACATAAAGTTGGCAAATATTCACTTGGAATGCGCCAGCGCCTAGGAATTGCCCAAGCCTTGTTACATAAACCGTCTGTCTTAATACTGGATGAGCCAACGAACGGGCTGGATCCTGCTGGTATTCGGGAAATTCGTACATACATCAGAAGTTTGGCTGAAAAAGATCATGTGGCTGTGATCATTTCCAGTCACTTATTGTCAGAGATTGAACTCATGTGTGACCGGATTGGAATTATTAAAAATGGCGAATTAATTGCCACCCAACAAGTGAACGAAACAGCTGACACACAAACAGCAATTCAAGTGCAAATGGAAGTAACGCCACAGGAACAGGCCAAAAAAATATTACAAGCGGAACACCAGATAGAAGCAATTATCAAGGACGGTATCCTGCAATTTCAAAGTGAAAAAGAAGATATACCAAAAATCATTCAAACACTGGCGAAACAGGATATTGCTATTTATCAAGTTAGTGCAGCCAAAACATCGCTAGAAGATAAATTTTTCGATTTGATTGGGGAGAATACGATTGGGTAACTTTATCAAATTACTCTATAATGAGCAGATTAAAATATATATTCGCAAGTCAACTTGGGTGATGTACATTTTACTGGCCGCAATAATTATTGGTCTGGCTTTTATCAACCATTCATTTGGTGACCTGAACGAGGAATATCAGGGAAATGACTGGCGGGAAGAATTACAACAAAGTAATGATGAAATGACCAAGGAAATGCAGGAAGATAAAGATTTGCAGGGACTTTACAATGAGGATATTGCTAAAAACAATTACTATCTGGAACACGATCTCAAGCCGGCCAAATATGATGCATGGCAGTTTGTCCTTGAAAATAAAGATTTCTTATCGTTGGTTACCTTATTTACCATCATCATTGCTGCCGGAATCATTGCGAACGAATTTAAATGGGGAACAATCAAGTTGCTGCTGATTCGTCCGATATCCCGGACAAAAATTTTGGTTTCCAAATACGTCTCCACCTTGTTATTTGCACTCTTTACACTGTTAGCTGTGTTGATCTTTTCCTGGATTGTTGGAGCGATTTTCTTTGGTGTAAACGGAATCCATACACATATTGTTGAATTTGGCATGGGTGGTATCACCGAAGTTTCTGTGCTCAAAGCAATTATTTCGGGGTATGGCTATCAACTGGTAAACCTTGTGATGATGGCTACATTCGCATTTATGATCTCTGCCATCTTCCGGCAAAGTTCATTGGCGATTGGATTAGCGATCTTTCTCATGTTTACCGGTACGTCAATCGTTGCGTTTTTTCAGGACAAAGCCTTTGCTAAATATATTTTGTTTGCCAATACCGACCTTAGCCAATACGCACATGGGCGGGAACCCCTCATTAATGGAATGACATTGGAATTTTCGATTATCGTATTGATTGTGTATTATGTTATCTTTCTTATTGTCTCTTGGCTGTTCTTTACGAAACGGGACGTAGCTGGACAATAAATTAAAATTGAAAAAGCTGTTTGCTTCGCTGGCAAACAGCTTTTATTTTTATTTATAGTTCGGCGACATTGGGCGTGGCGTATGAATATCAACCAGGTTTGAGATTACATCAACCGGTTGGGCGCGGGTATCAACCGGATTCGGGCATATATCGACCAACCAGACGCGGATATCAACCGGATTCAAGAAGATATCGACCACACGGGCTTGTGTATCAACCGGGATCAAATTGATTTATGCCATACATATAAAAAACCGGAAGAATGCCATTTAAAACATTCTTCCAGTTCGAGAATTATCCTAATTTAGCTCGTCTTGCTGCTTTTTCCCGTTCGTTTTTGTTCAGGATTTTCTTGCGCAGGCGAACGTACTCAGGGGTTACTTCACAATATTCATCATCATTCAAGTACTCGATTGCTTCTTCCAATGACATGCTTCTTGTTTTGCGGATGGTTGCCGTCTGGTCTTTTGTTGCAGAGCGGACGTTGGTCAGATGCTTTTCTTTCGTGATATTAACTGTCAGATCATTTTCGCGATTATGTTCGCCAACGATCATCCCGGCATAAATATCTGTTCCTGGCTCAACGAAAATGACACCGCGGTCTTCCAACTGCATAATACCATAAGTGGTTGCTTTGCCATTTTCCAATGCGACAAGCACCCCTTCACGACGGCCGCCGACATAGCCTTTGTAAACCGGCTCATACGAATCAAAGGTATGGTTTAAAATACCATATCCGTGGGTCTGACTCATAAATTCGGTCGTATAGCCAAGTAAGCCACGTGATGGAACTTTAAAATCAATCCGAACCTGGCCATTTCCATGGTTGACCATATCCAGCATTTCGCCTTTACGTGCGCCGAGGGATTCCATCACCCCACCTGTATATTCTTCAGGGATGTCGACTTGCACCCGTTCGACCGGCTCACATGATACACCATCGATTTCCTTAATAATAACTTTAGGCTTGGAAAGTTGCAGTTCAAATCCTTCACGCCGCATGTTTTCAATTAAAATCGATAAGTGCAATTCACCACGGCCAGATACGATCCATGCATCCGGTGATTCGGTTGGTTCGACACGTAAACTTACATCGGTTTCCAACTGTTTCATTAACCGTTCTTCAATTCGTCTGGAAGTTATATATTTTCCTTCCTTACCGGCAAATGGGCTATTGTTTACCAGAAAAGTCATTTGCAATGTTGGTTCATCAATTCTGAGCATCGGCAAGGCTTCCGGATGATCCTCAGGGCAAATCGTTTCGCCGATATTCAGATCTTCCATACCTGCAATGGCCACAATATCACCAGCTTTTGCTTCCTGGATTTCGATCCGCTTTAGTCCGATAAAACCAAACAGTTTGCTCACGCGGAATGATTTTTGGGTTCCATCTTTTTTCAAGACAACCACATGCTGGCCGACTTTAATTTTTCCACGGAATACCCGGCCGATCCCAATTCTTCCTACATAATCATTGTAATCCAGCAACGTTACCTGGAATTGTAATGGTTCATCAACGTTATCAACCGGAGCCGGAATCTGTTCCAAAATCGTTTTGAAAACCGGATCCATGGTTTCCTGCTGATCATCCGGTTCCTCACCAGACGTTCCATTTAACGCGGAGGCATAAACAACCGGAAATTCCAACTGATCTTCATCGGCACCAAGTTCGATGAACAAGTCTAATACTTCATCGATTACTTCATTTGGGCGAGCGTTTGGACGGTCAATTTTATTTAAAATAACGACAGGGGTCAATTTTTGTTCCAATGCCTTTTTCAAAACAAACCGGGTCTGCGGCATGCAACCTTCATACGCATCAACCACTAACAGAACTCCATCGACCATTTTCATAATTCGTTCTACTTCTCCGCCAAAGTCTGCGTGACCTGGTGTATCTAAAATATTAATGACTGTATCTTTATAATTAATCGCGGTATTCTTTGCCAGAATCGTAATCCCGCGTTCACGTTCGAGGTCATTTGAATCCATTGCACGTTCATCTACATGTTCATTTTCACGAAAAGTACCCGAGTATTTCAACAGTTGATCAACAAGTGTTGTTTTGCCGTGGTCAACGTGGGCAATTATCGCGATATTTCGTATATCTTCTCTTAATTGCATAAAAGTACGCTCCTCTTTTATTACGATTATGTTAGCGGAATGAGTGCCAAATAAATGGTTTCGTTCCCTAACGTCCATCTGTAATAAGGTTGACTCAAACCATACTATTATAGCACAAAATGCTGTCGAAAAAAACTACTTTTTTGCAACGACAAATTGTAACGTAAATTTTGCCCCGCCCAAACTGGATGTACCAACCGTAATTTTGCCATTGGATTGTTCGACAATCGCCCTGGCAATTGCGAGTCCCAGTCCGGTTTCGCCATTTTTCCCTTTCACAAACCGGTGAAAAATATGCGGAATTAATTCCTCCGCTATCCCTTCCCCGTCATCCTCAACGGTTATGAAGGTATTGTTTGCCTGTTTGGTAACATGAATCTCTACCCTGGAGTTGGCATGACGGATTCCATTAAAGGTGATATTTAACAACGCCCGAAGTAACATCTCCTGATCGGCAACAATCATCGTCTCCGGTTCTACATGATCTTCAATCGTAACTCCCTGTTCATTCACCAATGGCAATGCCCGTTCCAGAACCTGATCGATCAATTCGCGAACAGCTATCTTTTCCGGCTGGTAGCTTGTTTGTTCACTGTCCAACTTGGCTAGTAATATCATCTCATTAATAATCTTTTTTAGTCGTTTGACCTCTTTGACCATGATTTCCAGGCCTTTTTTTTCATCTTGCTCATTAAATATACGATCGTGGATTCCCTCTGCATAGCCTTGAATGGTCATTAATGGCGTTTTCAACTCGTGACTGGCATTTTGGAAGAAGGCTTGCTGTGTTTTCATATAGCGCTGCAATTCACCAGCCATTTCGTACACACTTTGTTCAACCTCCTTAATTTCCCCCGTCGCCTGAATGCGTTCAATCTGGTCAAATTGCCGCTTTTCAATTTTCTTTAACTGCCATTTTAATTTCGTTAATGGGGTAACCAGTTTGTTGGTCAAAAAATAACTCAATATAATCGCAGCCACCGCCCCAATCAGGAACACGACCAGCAGCCGTTGAATATAATTATGCTGGACAGCCTGCAAATCCTTGAGCGGGGTTAACAGGATCAGTTCCAGACCGGTGCTTTTTGGATAAAACAGAATTCTTGAGGTAACGTATTTATCATTGCTATATTCCCATAATTGCTTCGATTCGTCGGCAAAATTATTGTTCCGGAAAAATCCGGCGGCAACCTGTTGTGACATGGTCGAGTCCAGCACCTGATTATGTGCACGATCATACAAAAATAATTGTAAATCCTTATCCTCCAAAAAATCACTGAACTGTTCAATGTTTTGCTGGGAACTGTC
Source organism: Lentibacillus sp. L22 (assembly GCF_040812445.1). Lineage (NCBI taxonomy): Bacteria > Bacillati > Bacillota > Bacilli > Caryophanales > Bacillaceae > Lentibacillus > Lentibacillus sp. L22. Next base: position 20,760 of record NZ_JBFNXI010000004.1, read on the forward strand.
CTCATCATTTAAAATACTGACAAGAATCTCCCCTTTTTGTTTCAATTGCCGCTGTTCATCTTGTACAAGCAAATCGAGGATCAAGGAATAAATAACAAATCCCGTAACAGCCAAAATGACCAGTAGTAATGTCGTAAACGCAACGTTTAATTGATTTTGCAGTTTCATTGCTATTCCTCTTCAGAACGAAGGCGATATCCGTAGCCCCAAACGGTTTCCAATTGGATATCCTTCAATTTTTTGCGAATTCGTTTCACCAGGTCATCTACCGCACGATCACTGCCAAAATAATCGCTGCCCCAGACTTGAATCAATAATTCCTCCCGGGAAAAGGCCCGGTTCACATTTTCTGCAAATAGTAACAGCATATCGAACTCCTTGGTTGTTACTTCCTGCTCGAGCCCATTCCAGAACACCAGACGATCCCCTTTATAAATAACCAGATTATCCACTGTTACCTTGTCCTGAACAGGGTCATTTGCGTCCATAACCAAGTTGGAGCGTTTCAACAGCCGCTTCACACGAGCCACTAATTCCCGGGGGCTAAATGGCTTCGTTAAATAATCATCACTGCCAAGTTCAAGCCCCAATATTTTATCCACTTCTTCATCTTTAGCCGAAATAATAATAATTGGCACCTCACTCTCTTGCCGAATTCGTTTGCAAAAATCATACCCGTCCATTCCCGGGAGCATAATATCTAAAATCCACATATCCGGTGGTTGTGTTTCCCATAATTCCAATGCCTTCTCCGCCGTATCATGAATCGTCACCATAAACCCTTCCTTTTTCAAATAGGCAGAAACGATATTTTGAATATTCGAATCATCCTCCACCACACCAATATGATAACCCAATTCATATACCTCCTTTGTGGGACGGGGGGACAGGCACCGCGTCCCGCTTTACCCACTTTCTACATTTACACTTTTATTTTTACACAAAATGGGGAATATGAACAATGAAAAGCAAAAAGCAGATCACTTATTAACAGGCTGTATTTTTCCTTCCCCATGTATGTGCAAATGATACATGAATGCGGGATAAGCAGTTCGTAAGTTCCTGATTGCTTCGGGCCTGGACAATGTGGAGCACTATTACACACTTTTTCTACATTTATACTTAATTTCTTCCAAGGCAGGCAATTATAATGATAATATAGAAATTATTACTTAGATATTAGAGGGTGATAAATATGGATTATCGTGATGAGCACAATGAACAGCAAAATCAGCAACAACCAACGGATAATCAAAATACTGACAGCCAGTCAAAGCAAAGTCATGATCAATTTTATGATAACCAATCAGAAAAAGGCCCGGGAATTACGAGAAGACCAAAACAAACACCGCCAAAAGAGCCGAAACCCAAATCATCCCACCCACTATTAAGCGGGCTTGTCGGCGGAATCATTTCGGCGGTGATTGTCGCAGCTTTATTTCTGACAAACGTCATTCCTACTGGTACAAACCAAGAGGCCAACAGCAACAGCGGATCCAGTCAAGCGGAAGATCAAGAAACAACACCAGCCATTTCCAATACCGTTGCTTCTGATGATGCGGATGTTGCCTCCGATATTAGTGAGGCTTCCAAGACAGTTGTTGGTGTGATTAACAAGAAGCAAATAAGTGATTGGGAGCCAAGTCAGGAAGCTGGTTCAGGATCTGGCATTATTTACAAGAAAGAAAACGGCAAAGCCTACATTGTTACAAACAACCATGTGGTAAATGGTGCGTCTGAAGTCGATGTTTCACTGGATGACGATCATAAACTAAAAGCAAAAGTATTAGGAACCGATACGCTCACCGATCTGGCAGTTTTACAGGTTGATGGCAGCAAGATTGATACGGTCGCAAAAATCGGCAAGTCCGGTGATTTAGAAGTGGGAGACACTGTCATCGCGATTGGTAACCCGTTAGGCATGGAATTCTCTGGTTCCGTGACCAAAGGCATTATTAGTGGACTGGAACGAAATATAAAAATTGATACCAACGGAGATAACCAGCCTGACTGGTCAACAGAGGTTATCCAAACTGACGCGGCAATTAATCCGGGGAACAGTGGTGGCGCACTTGTCAACAGTGACGGTGAAGTGATCGGCATTAATTCGATGAAAATTGCCCAGCAATCGGTCGAGGGGATAGGATTTGCGATTCCAATTGATTCCGCCATGCCAATTATGAAGGATCTGGAGAAAAAAGGCAAAATCGAACGTCCATTCATTGGGGTTAGCACTGCTGCACTTGATGAGGTTCCGCCGCAATATCAACAAAATATCAAACTTCCTAAAGACGTCGACCACGGGATGGTTGTTGCAAATATTGAACCTGGATCACCTGCTGATAAAGCCGGCTTAAATCAGTTTGATGTTATTACCAAAATAAACGATAAAGAAGTTAAATCTATTTTGGATTTACGAAAATATATGTACTCAGAGACAAACGTTGGAGATACCATTAAATTGGAAGTATATCAAAATGGCAAACCAAACACAGTAGAACTGACATTGTCCAAACGCCTGGAACAGGAACAATAATCTATCTCCATCCATTAAGGGAAACCTATCCATTTTAAAAAGGAGGTTTCCCTTCTTTTTTGGGTGGCAGACCGATATAATTAATAATATACGCGCACCCCAGCTTTTAAAAAAAGATCATGCGGATAATTTTCGTAAATATGTCAAAGGAAGTGATAACATGCATTGTCCAAATTGCGGACAAGAAATAGAGCAGGGAAAATTTTGCACAAACTGTGGGGCTCAACTGTCAGACACTGAATCAATCCCGACACAGGATCCAACCATGTATACGACCGAACAGCAACAATCGACCGCAAATAATGAACAACCGGAACAAGTCAGACAAAACGAAACAATTGAGAAGCTAAAAACAGCAGGCGCCGATTTTGGGCATTTTTTTGTTACCTTACTCAAAAAACCGAGCGAAGCAAAACATGCGAATAGCAATGATCTGGTTTCCAGTATTGTGACGATCGTTATATTTGCTCTCCTCCTTGCCTTAGGTGTTCACCTCACATTCCATGCCTTCTCCAGCGGCTATTTTGGTGAGCCTGACTTTACATTTTTTACAACCTTTGTGTTACCATTTGTTGAATTTATCTTATTATTCCTCGTTGTTGCTGCGTTAACTTTGGCAGGTGGTAAGATTGTTGCACAGCAGATTACCTATGCCGATGCACTGGCTAAATATGGTGCCTACCTAATCCCGTATTTGTTATTATATGTGGCAGGATTTATTATTGCTTTCATCGGCCTGTCTTCCTTATCCGGAGCATTCATTTTGCTAAGCATGATTGGTGCATTAATGATTATCCCGACACTTATTTTATTGGAGCAGCCTGCAAACGGATTTGACCGGATTTATATTTTAATGGCCATTTACTTTATTTCCTTACTTGTTTGCAGCTTCTTTTTACAATCCTTTGCCGAAACACTCATTGACTCTGTGCTTAGCAGTATGCTGGATGGGTTTGGCAGTTATTAAAGAAATCCCACCCAGGCCCCTATAAGAAAAACGCACAAGCAATCAACTTGTGCGTTTTTCTTATTCATTCTCGTTGTAACCATCGTCCTGGTAATCGTTTTCCGCTTCATCATAGCGCTTTTCATACCGGTTATGGTTCGGGGTAACGCCATCGTATTTACCATTAATATCGGCGGATAGGAAGCTTTCAATGTCCTCTGCACTTCCCCGGTTTTCGTCACTATTTGGATAAACCTGATCGTAATTCTCCGGATCGTCATAAATGTCAGAAGGAGTATCAGATGTTCCATAGCGGTTCACATCTTGCCAGGCGTCTTCCGCGTCATATTCTGTTTCCACTTCATCCCCACGTTTGTTCGGGTTGATATGCGAACTGAATACTTCTTCTTCAATTGGCCGTTCACGGTTAAATGTATGGTCCGACGCATGCTTCATACAAACATCAGTCGTTGGTACCGCCTCCAACCGTTCAAAAGGGATGTCCCTGCCACATTTACTACAAATGCCATAGGTTCCCTGTTCAATTGCATGTAATGCTTCATTAATCTCTTCCAATTCCCTTTCCGCATGCTCATTTAATGCAAGGTCTTTTCCACGTTCAAACAAACCGGTCCCATGATCTGCCGGGTGATTATCATAATTGGATAGTTCCCCAATCGATTCCTGGGCAAACTCAAACTGCAGACCGAAATGATCCTGCACCTGCTTAATCAGTTCATTTTGCCGTTCGGTAAGGGCGTTTTTACATGTATTTAATTGCTTTTTAGTTAGCATAGGGTTAGCCTCCATTTAAAAAATCATTTCAGAGGATGTTCAAAAAAGGATAGCTAATTATACTATGTGTTAAAGCGCAAAGTTGATTCTTTATTTACGTTCCCAAATCATGTCAATATGTCCTATCAATTACCTGGATTAATTTTGGATCATTCGAGCTAGGCTGATATCATTCAGTACAAAATTAGTCATCGCCTTAATCGGGCTTTAAAATAGCGTTTAGCCCAAAAATTCTGGTATAAAAAAACGGCCATATTCAGGCCGTTTTTTTATTCAGAAAAGGGAATATAATCGGGTACCTGTGACCCATCCCTGCTTCTTTTAATGTTTGAAGGGTGACGGTTAACAGCAGCTCACGTAATGTCAATTTTACGGGCATTATCGGATTGTTGTTCGTCTTTAGGCACTGTAATTTGCAGCAATCCATCCTCCAGTTTTGCACTTACCTCATCGGGTTTAACATTGCCCAGATATAAGGAACGCTGCATTGTGTCATACCGTCTCTCTCTGTGAATATACGAGTCATCTTTGCCTTTTTCTTCGACGTTTTCTTTTCTGTTGACAACAATCGAAAGCCTGCCGTCGTTTAAACGAAGATCAATATCCTCTTTTTTCACTCCCGGAACTTCTGCTTCAACCAAATACTCGTTATCCGTTTCTTTTACATCCACTTTAAACGGATCCGTTACGAGATTTCTGTTCTGAAACCATGAATCGTTAAAGAAGTCATCAATCATGTTGATCGGATTCCAAGGACTCGCATTGACTACACTCCGATTTTTCCTGTTGTTAAAAGGAACTAATGCCATTGTTAACCACTCCTTTTGAACAGATTTTGGTTTTTAGCACTCTTCCGGGTCGAGTGCTAATCTATTTAATGTTTACCACGTGTGCAGAATTTCAAACAATATAGTCCCAAAAAATTGAACTCAAAGGCGGAAGCGCCCGGTTAGCGGCGTACAAACTGGAAGGGTTCTGACGAGATAAAGGAAACACGGTAAGCTGGAAGCGAACCGATGTTGACTTATCGTAGGAAGAAGCCTGAAGTTTGCTAGCCGCTGGGCGCTGGAGCCGGACGGGGCCTATTCTGGCATAAGCTGAACGCAAGCTGATTTTTATACTTTCTTAACTTTCTAGAAAAAATACCTTTTACTCGAATAATGATTACCATAAATAATACATTCATGAACACCTAATGTTTCCCTTTTGCAATTGATTCCCGATTTGGAGCTTGCGGGGGCTTTTCCATCCACCCATTTTTAATCATGATATCTGCACCATCTGCGGCATATTTTGCAATTTGAGCTGTAAGCGCCGTATACGTTGTGATTAAATCCGATCTTTGACTAGCGCCAATTGCTGCGCCGTATTGACCAATCCCGGCTTCATTCATCGCTGCAATATGGAACATCATCAGTTTGTCTGAAAATGGAGGTTGTGTAGAATCCGTGGGTAATGCGTTCCACGTTTGAGCAGTAGGCAAATGGTCATTTCTCATAATTTTATTGAATGTGTTGACGTGTTTTTCTGAGATATCCCGTCCCCTGGCCATGTACTTCCTAACCTCACTTGATTGAGCCACCTGGCTGAACCCGGTAATCAGAGCGGCTCCCACCGTATTCCTTTCACTGTTGTAGTATAGGTTCGTAATTTCAATTCCATTTAACGGACGTTTTTCATTAAACCATCCTCCGCTCGTATAATTCTGGTCATTGACATATTCTGCAATTTTCGGTTTAGGAATATAGGGGGCTCTTGTAAAAACTCCTCTTTCCAATTTCACTTTTATGGCTTGGTCCAATAAATCCGCTGATGTATGAAGACATTGCTTATAAAACTGAACAACATCCGAACGTGCCGCATTAGCCAAAGCCATTGTATAGACTGTCACCCCCATTTTCCCAAGGTTTTGTATGTAGACGAGATAAAAGTCGTCCGTAAACAAGCGTGGTGCACTTAGATCTACATCTTGTTCGGAAAACCCAAAAGGAATAGCGATTTCTTCTGTCGTAAACATGTTTTCCACAAATTGCACGTGTTGTTGCGATAAGCTCAAAGCAAATTCAAATACAGCACGTATATCTTGATCTTGAATATGAGTTAATGCATAGCTAATGGTTTGTATTGCCATCGAATCACTCAGATAGCCACTCCAAAGACTTGCGATTTCTGAAGAGGTCAAATCTGGATTAGGCTGTGTATTCATAAGAGTCCCTCCAAAGGTGTTTTATTAGAAGTATCTTTCACCTCACCAGGGAAATTATGCAATTGGGTGGAACGAATCATTTGCTATTGCTGTATTATTCTGTTGCGTTTCCATAAAGAAACAGAGGGCAGGATTTCCTGTCCTCTGTTGTTGATTAGCAAAGTTCAGTTGTCATTACATACAAATTAATTACTACAGTAGATCATATCAATATGGGGAATGCCATCTTCCAAATAAGCCGGTGAAATCTGCTGAAACCCAAACGATTCGTAAAAGGATTGCAAATAGGTTTGAGCTTGAATTTTGATGGTAGTTTCCTGCCATTCTTCAACAATAAAGTTAATCGCCCGTTGCATGATCATTTTGGCATAACCATGGCCACGATATTTTTCCACCACCAGCACCCTGCCAATGGATACTTCCGGAAATGTCCTACCTTTTGGTAAGATACGAACATAAGCTGCAATTTCATTATTTACTTTCAAGAATAAATGAATCGCTTCCTGATCACAATTATCCAACTCCTCATATGGACAGGATTGTTCAACAATGAATACATCAACTCGCGCTTTGATAATCTGATATAATTCATCTACCGGTATTTCATGAAATGATTTTTTAAACCATTGCACCTAAAACAACTCCTAGCTAAGCGTGTATGAAATTTATAGTTGTGCAGTCATTTAACAAAAGCTTGTACAGCTACGACGCCTTTGTTTTTCCAGTATACCACACAAGAAAGGATTTTGGCGTATGGGTGTCGAAATGGTATGTATACTATTAAATAAGGGAGTATCGATATATGACAACGATTGGATTTATTGGAACAGGTGTCATGGGTAGAAGTATGGCGGAAAATTTACTGAATGCTGGATATGAATTGACCCTCTATACGCGTACGAAAGAAAAGGCTCAGGATCTGCTTGATAAAGGTGCTGCCTGGAAAGATACGGTTGCAGATGTAGCAGCTTCAGCCGATGTAATTATTACTATGGTAGGATACCCGCAAGATGTTGAGGAGATTTACTTTGGTGATGACGGTATTTTGGCCAATGCCAAGCAAGGTACCGTTGTGATCGATATGACGACATCAAAACCGGCACTTGCTGTTGATATTTATCAGAAAGCTGCGGAAAGAGGAATCAAAGCACTGGATGCCCCTGTATCTGGTGGAGATATCGGAGCAAGGAATGGAACGCTTGCCATTATGGTTGGCGGCGACCCGAATGTTTTTGATGAAATAAGTCCCATTTTGGATGTGATAGGCAGTGAAATCATTTTACAAGGAGAGGCAGGTGCCGGGCAGCATACGAAAATGTGTAACCAAATCACAATTGCTTCTAATATGATTGGTGTATGTGAAGCGATTGTTTATGCACAAAAAGCCGGACTTGATCCCAGCAGAGTCCTGGACAGCATTACAACAGGGGCTGCTGGCAGCTGGTCATTGTCCAACCTGGCACCCCGTATGATTAAAAGAGACTTTGCCCCAGGCTTTTATGTCAAACATATTATCAAGGACATGACAATCGCCTTGGAAACTGCCAAAGAAATGGGTATAGAAACCCCGGGATTAGCCCTGTCACTAAAACTGTACAAACAACTGGCAGAAAACGGAGATGCAGACAGCGGGACACAAGCCCTTATCAAGTTACTGGAAAAATAACATTCTTGACTTATTCTTTCCGTTGCTCGATTTCTGACTGAACAACATATGCTAAATCATTATTGCCAAAGAGCTGGAGCACCTGTAATACCGTCTGATCGGAAATCTCTTCTGATTCGGCTTTCGGTACAGTGTGCTCCAGTGCCGCGGCTAATGCCTGATTGGCACTTTGGGTCGGATAAGCCCTTTGGTATAATTTCATTGGGTGCAAATCATGATTGATGCACCACTGAGCAAATACGAGTATCATCATGTTTTCGGCGTTTTCATAGTTTTCAATGACCTTTTGATCCACATCACGATTTTCCATCAATGATCACCAGCCTTTTTCAATTTGAATATCCAATAAAAAGTAAAAACTCCATTCAGTAGGGGTTTCTGTCATTTTTAAAAACAAAATGAAACAAAAATTTATTTTTATACTTTCTTAACTTGCAAAAAAAGAGCCTATCCCCGAGGAGATAAGCCCTTTGTTGTTTTATTATTGAACAACGACGTTAGCCGCTTGTGGTCCGCGGTTACCTTCGACAATTTCAAATTCAACATCTTGGCCTTCTTCAAGTGTTTTGAAGCCTTCAGCCTGGATTGCTGAGAAATGTACGAATACATCGTCCCCGTCTTCACGTTCGATGAAACCGAAGCCTTTTTCTGCATTAAACCATTTTACTTTACCAGTCATTGAGGATGACCTCCTTATCCAAATATCGTGCAAAGTAATTGAATCATAAATACGTTTACACTCACTTTGATAAAGAGATCGTAAAGTATTATTTCAAACTTCAATTTCCTTTTGCTACTTTTAACTTTACTCTTTTATGAGAAAAAATGCAAGCCATTATTTAGTAAATTTCCGGAAGTTTTCTTGTATTGTTGTATGTCTGCTTCTTCTCCACCAACATGCGATATTCTAGCACTAGCTATACGAGCAACTTGTTCTGGACGGGAGAGAACACCTCAACTTGGGAGACAGCTTTGTCCCTCTTCGTCAGGAAGCATCAGAGAATCACTCTAATTATCGGCCCTCAGGTTCTTTTTCATGTATGAAGCAATCCTTTGTTCGTCTTCATGTTCAGATTTTTCAAGTTCATGAATCACCATCTTTTGCCGTTCCCTTGGATGGTTTTGACTTAATTTCGCTTTACCTTCCATTTTATCGACCTTTATCTTAAAACCCACAATTCCTTTCGTCTGGGCTTCCATATATTTGGGATCGACCTCATCTAATTTGTATGAGCTGTCGGGGCCTTCATATTTTAGTACAAGTTCACTCAATGATTCCTTTAATTCTTTGCCATCGATAAGTTCAACATGCCCGTAAACATGTACAGTAATATAATTCCATGTAGGGACTGCTCTATTTGTCTCATACCAAGACGATGAAATATAACAGTGCGGACCATGAAAAGTAGCCAGAACCCGCTGTTTGTCTATATCCTTCCATTGCGGATTCGATCGTGCAAAATGACCATAAAGATGTTTCCGGTCTTTATCCATCATTAAAGGTATTTGTGTGGCTGCAGGTTCTCCCTCATGCTGCGAAAACAAAGTAGCAAACCCATATTCATCTATGATTTCATAAAGTTTTTCATCATCCTTGATTGAAAAATGCCGTGGAATAAACATATACTCACGCTCCCATCAATTAAGTTGTTCATGCCATTGTTTTGACCATAATAAAATCCGTTTGTTGTTCGTCTCCCATGTAGAAAGAATGTGAGCCCGTTTTAACAAACCCCATCCTTTGATAAAAACGGATCGCACCTGTATTATATTCCCAGACACCTAACCAAATTTTCCTTTTGTTTTGGTCCTTTGCAACTTCCAGCCCCTTCTTTAATAGGCACTTTCCAAGCCCGTTTTTTTGAAATTCCTCACTAATATAAATCCTTTCAATTTCCAGTGCTTCCTCCCCCATATCTTCTGTTTGGGCCTCATCAACATTTATTTTTAAATAACCTGCAAGTTCCCCATTACAATATAGAAAATAAAATGTTGAAGCGGGGTTTGATATTTCTTCTTCCAACTTCTTTGTGTTAAAAGCATTTTCCAAATAAGCTTTCATGTTCTCCTCTGAATTCATATTGGAAAAAGTCTCATGAAACGTGTTATAACTGATTTCTTGAAGTGTTTTTACATCCTCAACTGTACATTCATTGATAACCACAGACATCTGAATCTTCCCTTTCCCTCAATAGTCGCGTTTGTTTCCCTTTTTACATTATTTTTGTTGTATTTGCAATAAAAAATCCAAATCATCTTCATTGGCAAACAAAACACAGTAAGAACACTAATCCCGCATAATTCACTTTTAATTACAAAGAATACCCAGCAAGAAGGTTGTTCAAAAATGGAGGGGTAATGTGGAACAGGAAAAACAAATAAGACTGACCTCAGGAGAAATAACACAGCTTGTTTCCCAATACATGGAAGATAGTGCAAGTGAATGTACGTTAAGCTATTTACTGGAAAAGGCCGAGGATACAGAAATAAAGCCTGTAATTGAACATGCTTTGAAGTTGTCTCAGGGACATTTGCAAAAAATCAATACGATACTCACTGAGGAAAAGCATCAAGTCCCGCATGGTTTTAAAGTGGAGGAAGATGTTGATGTAACCGCTCCAAGGTTATACGCTGACAGTTTTGCATTAACGTTTTTACATCAGATGGCTGCAATAGGTCTTACAAGATATGCAGCTAGTTTGTCCTTTGCTGTAAGGTCAGATATTACCGCCTACTATAAAGAATGTCTATCAGAGACAATGGAATTATACGAGATGTCAAAAGATTTGTTGTTATCAAAGGGGTTGTATGTCAGAGCACCATACCTGCCCAATCTTGATGAAGTTAACTTTGTACAAAAGCAAGGTTTTTTATGGGACATTTTTGGTGAAAAAAGACCGTTAACAGGATCAGAAGTGACTAACCTTTATGCTAATATCCAAAGAAATGCTTTTGGAGCAGCTGTTTTAACTGGATTTAGCCAAGTTGCCCAATCAAAGGATGCCACTGCATTCATGCTCAGATGTATTGAAGTTGCCAAAAAGCATATTAACTTATTTAGCGAAAAATTAAAAGAAAGTAATTTACCTGTCCCTATGGTATGGGATGCAGATGTAACAACTAGTACAACATCTACATTTTCCGATAAATTAATGATATATTATACAACTGCTTTGATTGCTTTGAGTACTGGCTTTTATGGTACAAGTGTTGCGCAAAGCCCCAGAATGGATTTGGGTGCAATGTATAACCGATTATTCATTGAAGTACAGAAACTTTCCGAGGATGGGGCCAATATCATGATTAAAAATAAATGGTTAGAACAGCCTCCCATGGCTACAAATCGGAAAAAATTAGCAAAAGGGGATGGCGGTTAAGGGGGTTCAGTGTAATGCCCCCTGGTTTTTAATCTATACAAGTCCTGCTAAGTGTGCGCTTCCTCCTGGTTCATTTCATTATAACGTCGATTTTGTCGATATCCATATGTGATGTTTCGAACGAGTTCATCGTTTTCCAGACTAGCACCAATTGACCCTGCTAAAGTAGCGATTGAGGTCGCAAGCCATGCAAGATCAACATAGTTACCAAAACTAACCGATCCTTTTACTCCTCCCAGAGAGATGAACAAATCCGGCGGCACGAATAAAAGTACCGTGAATAAAAAAAGTATAAACAGGACGACATAATAGAATATTACCGCTATTATAAGGGTGAGAACGGTAACCCTGTTATATAGTTTTCTTACACTTTGATTGTTTTTTGATGTGGGCTTTTCCCATAGATTATGCGCTGTGATGATCCAGACTACTATACTTAATATAGCTGCTCCCATCAAGCCAATCAAACGCAGAATATCAAAGGAATGGCTTATTTCCCAAAGGGTGGGGAATATTAAACCATATGCTCCTGTAGCAAACGCAACCGCAACAATTGGTTTAAAAGACGGAATAATCTTCCAAGGACGATTCGCGTAAGTCATTCCAAACAGAACCCTTAATTTCCCGTGGATTCGGGGTGTAATAATGAAACGTAGATCCGGTGCCTCCTCTTTTTCGGCAGATTCAACCCTACGAATGGGAGAAAAATGAAATTGCCTCTTTATTAAACCCTTTTTCTTACCACTTTGATGGACGTTTTCATTCGCTGAGACCATCTCCTTATTTGCAGATGTGGTTGCGTTGCTGCTTTCCATCCTTCGTTCATATAATTCCCCTACTAATTGAACAATCGATTTTCGCACACGACTACGTAAGGGCATAGAACCAAATGCAGGAAGAGAAAGCTGAGCGACACCTTGTTCAAAATTAACCTCAGCCAGCATCAAATCTTTATCCGAATACATAGGGAGGTCTGTTAAACATAACGCATAATCCCAGTTTTTCCTTTGTTTGATTTGTCCAGCTTCATCAATAACTTCCTTGGCATTTTCCACAGCCCCTGTAAGCGGATCTACCGCAATTTCAATCTTCCAACACGCTTTATGATTAATTTTTTCAGAAAAAATAGCGGGTAATTCTTCAACTATATCATAAGCCAACTCTTCCGGTAATTCGGGAGCAGGAATTAGTCCTACCGTTATTTCACGCATTTAAACCCCCCCTTTTAAGTTATTTTTAGAATAAACATTTAGCTTTTATTGTCATTTTTTCGTTCCCGCCATCCAACATCCTTAAACAAAAACAGCCTTAAATGGTCACACCGTTGTGCAAAGTGATCTAGTTAGAAACACAAAATGCAGTTTTACGCAGAAAATCAGGTGGTAAATGGAAAAAGGCATGGCATCAAAGAAATTCACGATTTAATCGCTAGGAGGTAACTTTTATGGAAAAGAGAAATCAATCCAAAACAAAGAAAAAAATAATTGATCAACGCATTTTTGCACCATCATTAATTATTATGATTGCCACCTGTATCCCTTTTGCGATGTATTCAAAAGAATCTCTAGAACTTTTAAACAACATTTTCAACCAGGTTATTGCAACGTTCAACTGGGGATATTTATGGTATGCCATTCTCATGGTTGGAGTAGGTCTCTATCTATCTTTTTCTAAGTATGGGAATGTCGTCTTAGGTGATCCGATGGAAAAACCCAGGTTCACCCTATTTGAATATTCTTCGATTCTAGTTGCCATGGGCCTCGGATCTACCATCATGCGTACGGGAATGACGGAATGGGCCAATGTTGCAATCGACCCGCCTTTTGGTGTAGAGGCAAAATCTGCGGAAGCGTTAATGTGGGGGAATTCCTATAGTATGTTCCTCTGGAGTTTCCAGACGTTTGCTATTTTCGTTATGGCAGCCCCTGCAATGGGTTACCTGGTGCATGTCCGGAAGAAACCGATGATGCGGATTTCCGAAGCATGCCGCAGTATTTTTGGCGATAAATTCACTGACGGAATTGGTGGTAAGGTACTGGATATAATCTTTCTGGTTAGTATACTATCAGGTGCCGCTGTTACATTAGGTCTTGGTACTCCGATTGTCACCTATAGTCTTGCCGAAATATTTAATATCAAAATCACATTTGGTTTAACCTTGATTATAACCATTGTGTGGGTACTCTTTTTCTCTATTAGTGCATACTTGGGGATAGATAGGGGTATTAAAAAGTTAAGCACATTAAACATGTATCTCGCCGGTGCATTTGCTGTATTCATTATGATAGCAGGACCGGGCGCATTTATTCTTAATTATTTCACGGACTCTATCGGGTTTCTGTTCACACATTATATTGACTTCTCCCTTAATACAAATGCCGTTCATATGGGAGAAAGCACACATATCCAAAGCAATACCGTATTTTATTTCGCCTATAATGCAACATGGGCAATGCTGCACAGTGTTTTCGCTGCAACAGTATCTCGAGGCAGAACAATAAGAGAAATGATCTTGACCTATTTATTAGCGCCAATGCTTATATCCTGGGGGACAACCGCCGTACTTGGAGGTCTTGGTGTTCACAGTTATCTTACCGGGGATGTTCCTGTGCCGGACATTGTGCAAAACAACGAGGTAGAGGCAGCCATTCCGTTAATATTGAATTCCCTGCCTTTACCTACTGTAGCAGTTGTTGCGTTTATCATCATCGCAATGATTTTTATGATTACAACATTGGATTCAACCACCTATACCATCGCCACTTATGCTGGAATGAGAAACAGTAGCAGATCAGAACCATCGAAAAATTTGCGTCTGATTGTTGCCGCCATTATCACTGTGTTTGCCCTATTATTATTGAGGATCGGCGGACTGGAACCATTGGAAGTAGTTTCAGGGCTAATGGGAATACCAATTATTTTCGTACAATGCCTGACTATATACGCTGGTAAGAAGATGATGGATGAAGATCAAGCGTGGATCAATAATGTAAGGGATATAGGACACAAAAGCAGCACTAGCAAGACGAGACAGAGAAAAAATGTTTAATTAAAGTGTCCTTTTTTGCTTACATAAACCCATAGGAAATTTAAAAAATGGTACCTTCATCAATGGAATAATAGGTACCATTTTTTAAACTTAATTGACCGGGTTTTGTCCAAGCCTCTCTTTTTGAACACTCACTTTTATGTTTTGTTATAAGATATATGATCCTCAATGGTTCCGTCTTTTCGGTGAATGGTAAGACCTGTCCCTTTGTTTTTGGCAATCTCTTTACCACGGTCAATGGCATCGGCTTTCGTATCGAATACATCGCTTGGCTGCTTGGCATCGTCAGCCTGGACAGCCCATCCTTTTTCATGGGGGATAATCCGTTCATTTTTCTCCAACATTTCCGGACGGCTTGCATACCGATCGTCCCTGTTGCCTCTTGCTGTCGGATCTGCCTGGTTTTTGAATGCTTGAATTTCATCTTGGCTGGCATCCTCATACCACGTTTTGGCTTGCTTGGTGGCAATAGGAATGGCGCGAGACGCTTTATATCCTTCATCCACCATAGCATTGGCGATATCAATTGCTTTTTTACGAACAACCTCATCTAAGTTTTTCATAGAACTAGGATAATCATCCATATCCCAAGGCATTGCGGTTCACCTCCTAAAAAGAATGGCTTGCCTTTTACGACAGGTTATTCCCCGATTAGGCAACGGAGTAAACATCATTCATTCATTTGCTGCAGCAGTTTAAAATGTTTTTTTTGAGGGGAAAGAAAATTATAGAGGATAGAAAAAAATAGACAAAGGAGGAGAGAACAATCACATGCTTCTTAAAGATCAACTCAAAGAACTAGAAAATATCGACTACAACGATGCAAAGAAAGTGTTTACTATGTATCTGAACATGGATCGCAGCATTCCTGAGTAGCAAAAGGGTGAGCGGAAAATTCATCTTAAAAATGCCCTCAAGGATTTGGCCGATGCCACCAAGCAATATATTGAACTGGGATGCAGACAAAATATTAGCTGCCGTGCTTGATGCATAAGTGAAACAAACGAATAAGATCAATTTTAAAAAATGGAGAAAGGTGGATGAGAATGTCTAAGGACAAAGCAAAAGGAAAGGGTAAACAGGTAAAAGGTGATTTGAAGCAAGAATGGGGGGGAATTAACCGGAGATGAAGAAACAAAGACATCCGGGAAAAAGGATAAAGCGGCCGGGAAAGTACAAGTAGCCTATAGCAAAGCAAAAGATAAAGTACGGGAAAAGGTTGATAAGCTTTCTCGGTAGATAGGAAACAAAGTGTGTAGATGCACTATTTCCGGTAAAAATTAGTCACAACAAAAATCAGAGGAAATATTTCAACGTTGAACCGATCTGTAAACACTGATATAATACCCTTTATGCAAGATAAAAATAAATAAACACTGCCAACCATTTGTATCTTGCAAATATAAATGAAGGTGGTAACGAAATGGAAGACAATCAAGATTATCAGGTTTTATTGTATTACAAATTTGTTCCAATGGAGGATCCCGAAACGTTTGCAGCCGAACATCTGCAGTTTTGTAAAGATCTTGGTTTAAAAGGCCGGATTTTAGTAGCAAAAGAAGGAATTAACGGTACTGTATCCGGCCCTGTTGAACAAACGGAAAAATACATGAACGTCATGCACCGTGATCCACGTTTTCATGACATGACGTTCAAAATCGATAAACATGACGGACATGCATTCAAGAAAATGCACGTCAGACACCGGGCGGAACTTGTAACACTACGTCAGGATGATGCCGTTAGCCCGTTAGAAAAAACAGGTAAATTTCTTTCGCCAAAAGAATTCTACGACGCCATGCAATCTGAGGATACAGTGATATTAGATACGCGAAACGATTACGAATATGATTTAGGACATTTTCGCGGAGCTGTTAATCCCGATATCGAGAATTTCCGAGATTTCCCTGAATGGGTTCAAAACCATAAAGAGCAGTTAAAAGGAAAAAAAGTTTTAACCTATTGTACTGGCGGTATTCGCTGTGAAAAGGTTACCGGGTGGCTTATGGATGAAGGGATTGAAGATGTGAATCAACTTCATGGCGGCATCGTAACCTATGGCAAAGACCCCGAAGTCCAAGGAGAACTTTGGGACGGACAATGCTATGTGTTTGATGAGCGAATTTCCGTTCCGATCAATCATAAAGAACATGTTGTTGTCGGTACAGATTACTTCGATGGCACACCATGTGAACGCTATGTCAACTGTGCCAACCCGGATTGCAATAAACAAATCCTTTGCTCCGAGGAAAACGAGCACAAATATATGCGCGGATGCACCCATGAATGCCGGGTAACGCCAAACAATCTATATGTGAAAGAACACAATTTATCACAGGAAGAAATTCAGCGGAGATTGGATATCATTGAGCGCGAAAATATGAAACAAGAAGCATAACAAAGAAGCAGCCTGGGGCATGGTTGAAGAACATTCAATTTAATGAAGATCAGACGTCAGGTAGGTAATCGGATTGAAACGCATCCATTTAAAGTAAAGGAACTCCACGAAGATAATCCAATCGTTAAGAAAATTATAAGTACAGGAGTTCGAATGATCTAAAAGAAAAACTTCTGACTTGGTGTATTGGTTGGCAGGTAAGATTTCCCTTACCTGCCTTTTTATTATGCAGTCTCACGCTTGTTTTTCTCTTCTGCTTTTCCTCTAATAAATTGAAACGCTGTAATTGCCGCAAAGATCACTAATCCTAGCGCCGATAATGTAATGTCCGGATAGACAAGTAATAGACCTGCAATAAACATGATAATTCGTTCGATCCAATTGACCGACTTGACGTAATAACCAATCATGGCAGCACTTATACTTGCCATCCCAAGCATAGCTGTAATAATTGCGATTGATACATTCCATACATTGGCATCCCCCTGTAATAACAGAATCGGTTGCGTAACAAACATATATGGAATAATAAACGCAGCGATCGCCAGCTTGACGGCGGTTACCCCCGCTTTCATTGGATTGGCACCAGCTATTCCGGCACCAGCGTAAGCCGCTAAACATACTGGCGGAGTAATATCCGCTACAATTCCAAAGTAAAAAACAAACATATGCACTGCAATTACTGGCACATCAAAAGCCAATAATGCCGGTGCAGCCATTGTTGCCGTAACAACATAGTTAGCTGTTGTAGGCAACCCCATTCCCAGAATCAGACAGGCAATCATCGTAAAGAACATGACAAGGAAAAACTGATTATGGGCAAGTTCAATAAGTCCACTAGCAATTTTCGGCCCTAATCCGGTAGTTGTCACTGTACCGGCAATAATTCCTGCGGTTGCACAGGCAGCAATAACTGGAAGCGCTGACCTAGCGCCTTCTTCCAGCATTTTAATAATTTCCTTAAAAGGCATTCTTGTACTTTTCCTAAAGAAGCTAATAATAAAGGCTGCCACAATTGCAAACAATGCCGCATATGTTGGGGTTTTCCCAATTAATAAGAAACCGACAATCGCAATCAGAGGAATGAATAAATCCAATCGTTTTGCAAGGTTTTTTAGTTTAGGCAGTTTTTCCTTGGGCAAACCCATTATGCCCTGCTTCCGCGCCTCAAAATGCGTGCCCATAAATACACCTGAAAAATACAGGATAGCCGGGATGATCGCAATCACAATGATCTCATTGTACGGAACACCCGTGTAAGCTGCCATAATAAATGCAGCAGCACCCATAATTGGTGGCATAATTTGTCCCCCGGTTGAAGCGGATGCCTCAGTGGCAGCCGCAAAATGCGGTTTAAATCCAGCATTTTTCATCATGGGAATGGTGAAAGATCCAGAACCAACCGTATTAGCAACGGAGCTACCGCTAACCATTCCCTGGAGTGCACTAGCCGCCACTGCAGCCTTTGCCGTACCACCGGTGTATCTACCAGTCAGCTTTAAGGCAATATCATTGAAAAATTGACCAATATTTGTTTTTACCAGGATTACACCGAAAAATAAAAACAAATATATGTAGGTAGATGAAATTTGTATTGGAGTGCCGAAGATGGAGCTTGAACTATAAAACATTTCCGTTGCTAGCGTTGGCCAATCCTTGCCTGAATGGCCAATAACCGGAATATACGCACCAAGGAGCCCATAAAGCAAAGCTACAATCGCAATAATGACGATCGGCAGCCCAACTACTCGCCTTGTTGCCTCCAGTAATAACAATACACCGGCAGTTGCTACAATTTGATCAAATGCTGTAAATCCAAAAATAATTGCTTCGTTAATTAACCGCTCGTAATTAAATAAAATATAAAAATTCGCAAAAAGTGAAGCTAGTGCTAATAACGCATCATACCAAGGCACGCCCTGTCGCTTGGTCATTGACTTTTTGAAAGGATAAAGCAGATATACCAAGCTTAACCCTGCACCAAGATGGATAGCTCCTTGAATTAGGGATACCTTTGAACCGTAAAATGCTGTATAAAGTTGAAATATGGTCAGTGCTCCACCGATGATTAAGGTAATCCAGCCCCAGGGACCCAGATTGGTTCGAAAGGCACTCTCCTTATCATACTTGGCCATTAATTCATGCTGATCGATTTCTTGTGTGTTAGATGTGTCAGACAATGTTATCCCTCCGTTCTTAACATTTCATTTTAGTCTAACTCCAGCGCCTAGCGGCCGTCTCTGCTTTTTGAGGTTAAAGAACCGGACAAGCGCTGTCCGGTTCTTTATGATTAGGTAATTAATTAATTTTAACATGATAACCTGAACAGATCCGTGTCAATTATCTACATGCTGCTAGTCGTAATTATTCTCCAATACCTTCCTCATCAAAATATTTTTGTGATCCTGGATGAATTGGCAAATCTTGAATCCCTGTCATAATATCATCCTTAGTAATGAGTTCTGCTTGTTGAATAGACATGTCACCGGCATTTTCAACAAGTGTTTTAGTCAGTTGATAAGCAAGGTCATCACTGATTTCACTTTTTGATCCAATTAATATTGCCATAGCTGTAGCAGTTTGTACAGGCTCATCTAGCCAATCATATGTGTCGGCTTCTACTGTATATTCCTCGTAATCACTATTATCCGTGACTTCCTTTAACGCATCTCCATCAATATCAAGTAATTTTACTTCTTTTGTCGACGCTTGCAATTCATCGGTGGAAGAAGAAGGAATACCGACCACTTCAATGGAAGCATCAATTGTGCCATTTTGCAATTTATCCTTTGCATCACCAAAGCCTTCTTCAAACGCCTCATAGTCGCCATCTTCAATACCATAGGCCTTTAAAACCAGCTCGGCAGCCGCACGTGTCGCGCCACCTGGAGGGCCAACTGCAATCTTTTTGCCTTTCAGATCAGCAATCGAGTCAACTCCAGCAGATTCCATTGTCGCAACCTGGATGGCTTCCGGATAAAGAGCGCCAAGTACAACAACATCATCCATATCCTTTCCTTCAAATTCACCAGTTTTATTGATTACATCAAACATGGTCGTATTCTGAGCGATACCTAGTTGGAAGTCGCCAGATTGAATTTTGGCAACATTCTCCACAGACGCCCCTGATTCAACCGAACTTATATCTAACCCATCTACATCAATATTTTTCTTCCAAAGTGTTGCCATTTCACCGCCAAGTGGATAATAAACACCACCAACGCTCCCGGTTCCCAGTGTCAGGCTGGTTTTTTCTTCTTTTTTTCCACCACCGTCGGAGCTGGAGCTGGAACCTTTTCCACTCTCACCGCAGGCGGTTAAGATCATACCAGCAGCAAAAATAAGAACAGCTAGTAACAATACCTTCTTTCTCACGTGAATTCCCCCTTATTTTTTATTTAAAGCTCATTATCTTATACTCTTATGTAATGCGCTTTATGATAAAAATAGTTTTCTAATTTGAAAACGCTTTAGTACATTTTACCTTCTTTTTGGATTATAATCAAGTATTAGGAAAATTCCAACCCAAGAAAAAAATTAGCCCTACACTAGTAAACTACTACATGTAGTGGCTTCTTTTTCCACAAAATCGTTGACCCCAAAACTGTTACGGGAAACATGTAATTCCATAAAGCATATAATGGGGTGAAAAAGATTACAAATATTAATTCATCCATTAGAGTATGTTCAAAAAATCTGGAACTTTTTATCCTTTTGAACACGCACTAGTAGGAATATATGCAAAAATAAAGTAAGATGGTGACAGGAGTATTTGACAAGTCTCGTGGGTTTTAAAAGATAAAAGTAATTCAAAAACGTCTAGTTCCAGCAACTGTCTTCACAAGGTTAAATGGTGCCTCAGGCGAACCCCCTATTGTGGTTGCCATTTACCTGTCGAGGTTGATCAAAATGCTTGTGCTTTTTTATATGGGAGGAATAATAGTCGATGGGTGACTTAACAGGCAAACTTTTTCAAAACAAAGGGATAAAAAGAGTAGTTATTTTTGCTCTGATTGTCTTCATTTTATATTTACTTCGAGGAATGATGAATTTAATACTGCTAACGTTTATCTTTACCTTCTTAATGGATCGATTATCCAGTATCATTTTAAAAAAGATCCCGATGAATCGGAGAATTATTATTATCGTACAATATGTTCTGATTGTCGGATTATTGTCTTTTGGAATCGTGAAATATTTACCAATCATCATCTCTGAAATTTCACAGTTAATTAAGCAGTTAACAGACTTCTATACGCAGCCACAGGATAATGTGGTGATTGATTATATTGTGACTTATATTAAGGAAAAGCAAATTGCCGACTACTTTCATCAAGGTGTAACATTTTTATTAGAGTACTTTTCCAATATCAGCAAATTTGGTTTGCAGTTGTTGCTGGCCCTTCTTTTAAGTTTGTTCTATTTATTGGAAAAGGATCGATTAATTGATTTCACAAAAAAATTCAAGGACAGCAAAATAGCTCCTTTTCATGAAGAAATTGAATACTTTAGCAAAAAATTCGCAGCTACCTTTGGAAAAGTGATTGAAGTACAATTTATTATTGCGATTGTCAACACCGTCATCACAACAATTGCCTTATCATTAATGGGTTTTCCGCAGTTGTTTGGGTTGGCCATCATGATTTTTTTCCTGGGATTAATACCCGTAGCCGGGGTCATCATTTCGCTTATTCCGCTCTGCTTTATTGCATACAGTATCGGTGGGATCATTCAAGTCGTATATATTCTCATTATCGTGGCTGTTGTACATGCATTTGAGGCCTATGTTCTAAATCCGAAATTGATGTCATCGAAAACAAACCTGCCCGTCTTTTATACATTTATTGTATTAATCTTCTCAGAGCACTTCTTTGGTGTGTGGGGGCTCATACTCGGTATCCCATTATTTGTTTTCTTATTGGATGTATTGGATGTCGTAACCATTGGGAAGAAAAACCAAATAAAAGAACAATAAGCTTAACTTTGGCAAAAAACTCTCAGAATCGCTCTATATCTTTTGTTTGATTTCGACCATGCGCACATCCCTTTTAGCCTGATAGTTTGGTGCGAGGCAATGGTAAGTAAGTAATGATAGCTATGCCTCCCCGACTATCATTGTAGCCTGGTAGCGATCGATTTTAAGAAGCCAAAGCCTGATAAGGATAGTGTAAGGGTTTTTTCCGGCTTGATACTTTTGTGAATATAGATGTTTATGTTATCCATCCTTACCTTATGAAAATATCCAGTGTTCTTCGGTTTTCCTGGTACGGCGAGAACCTCTTGAACATTTGGGGCACAGCAAGTTTTTACTTCCAATGTTTTAATTGTTAGGTGACCGCCTTTTGATGCAATCCACTGCCTGGATGCATCATTTAATTTTACCTCCATCTCTATTCACCCCCTGTTATCATCATACATGAGGATTCAAAGAGTTTCAATTATTACTAAAGTCAAATAATATTGTATTCTCCTTTTTGAACATGCACTTTATCACTGCAGAGACTATTCTCATGGAAAAATGATGTGCTATCATAAAGAAATAGGACAAGGGGGGGTGCGTTTGCTGGATCTATTAGTGACAATGTTGGAGCGAGTCGGGGTTATTATTGCGGTAGCGTTCATTTTGACGCGGCTGAATTTTTTCCGTGCCATGCTCCATCATGACCGGTTAACATGGAAGCAAAAAGGCTTTGCCATGCTGTTTTTCGGATTTTTTGGTATCATCGGCACGTATTTTGGTGTTGCTTTCGACATCGGTAATTTGAAATTCGCCAGTGTCAATTGGTCCCTGGCAACCGATGAGGCAATTGCCAATTCACGGGTTATCGGTATCGTAATTGCAGGTTTGCTTGGTGGCTGGCGGGTTGGACTTGGTGCGGGACTGATAGCAGGCATACACAGAATGACACTCGGCGGGTTCACTGCACTCTCTTGTAGCACAGCGACTGTTGCATCGGGCTTACTGGCAGGTATCTTTTACCGTCGTGAAAAAGATCTCACACTGCCAATGGCTTTTGTTATCGGTGCTTTAGCTGAAACGATGCAAATGATAATGATCATACTTATCTCCAAACCGTTTGAAAAGGCACTTGCACTTGTCGAAGTGATTGGCTTACCAATGATTGTGGCAAATGGGATTGGTACTGCCATATTCATGCTGATCATCCGCAGCGTCATTAGCGAAGAGGAAAAAGCATCAGCATTACAAGCACAAAAAACACTGAGTATCGCTGAGCAGACGTTACGTTATTTACAACAAGGCATGACCAGGGAATCCGCAAAGGCTGTCTGTCAAATTTTATTCCGAGAAATCCACCCAGCAGCGGTTGCAATTACCGATCACACCCATATTTTGGCACATGTCGGAGTTGCCAATGACCATCACAGAGCAGGCAATCTTTTGCAAACCCATTTAACAAAGCAGGTGATTGAGCATGGCAGGCTTATGGTGGCAGGTAAACAAGCCATCGATTGCAAACAAGATGATTGCCCGCTTGAAGCAGCGATTGTAGCGCCATTGAAGCAACGGGGGGAAACGGTCGGCACATTGAAATTGTACTATCAATCGAAAAAAGAAATAACGGACGTGGAAAAACAGCTGCTCCAAGGCTTGAGTTCGCTACTGAGCAATCAACTGGAGTTAGCGGAAACGGATTATAAGCTAAAACTGGCAAAGGAAGCAGAAATCAAGGCATTGCAGGCACAGATCAGCCCGCATTTTCTATTTAACGCGTTGAATGTCATTATTTCTCTTGTTCGCATCAATCCTGACCAGGCAAGAAAGTTGTTAACATCGCTTTCGACATTCATTCGGCAAAACTTGGAAGGGACTACAGTTGCTTTCGTATCATTGCAACAAGAATTGCTTCATGTCAAAGCATTTTTGGAAATTGAAAAAGCACGGTTTGTAGATAAGCTGCAAATTATTTATGATATTGATGAGACAACAATGAAAGCAAAAATTCCACCACTCACATTACAACCGCTTGTTGAAAATGCTATCAGGCATGGGATTAAAAATATGGATAAAGATTGTCTGGTGACTATATCCATCAAAGACAACGGCGAAGATATCTTAATAAAGGTGATGGACAACGGAGCCGGGATGTCAAAGGAAATGTTGGAAAAAGTCAGCAAGCAATACCTAACTTCCAGCACCTCTACAGGTATGGGACTATACAATGTCAATCGTCGTTTAACGATGACATTTGGTAACGATGTTCGTCTGCATTTTACGAGCAGGCCACATAAAGGAACCACCGTTTATTGCAACATTCCAAGAGAGAAGGTAACATGATGAACGAACCAATCAAAGTACTGATCATTGACGATGAACGATATGCCAGACAGGAACTTGCTTTTTTACTGGAAGCATATGAATTCATTGATGTCATAGGGGAAGCTTCCAATGGCGAAGATGCTGTTGTTAAAGCGTTGCAGTTGCAGCCGGATGTCGTCTTTTTGGATATGGAAATGCCGAAGATCCCGGGGCTGGAAGTTGCAAAATCACTACAGGATATGAAGAAAGTCCCTTTGATCGTGTTCGCGACAGCCTACCCACAATTTGCAGCAAAGGCTTTTCGACTTCCTGCAGTAGATTACCTGCTCAAGCCCTATGATGAATCCGAACTCGCAGAAACTGTGACCAGGATTCAAAACCGCCTGCAACCCGAAACAGCAGAATCATCCCGTTCAAACAGTCTGAAAAAACTTGCCATAGAAGTCGATGGCGAGATAATTTATATGCCAATAGACGAGATATATTATATTTTCCGTGACGAAAAAACAACAAAAATGATTGCCAAAACAGGTGAACTCGATTTGCGGGTACCATTAAAAGATTTGGAAGAAAAGCTGAAGAACTATGCCTTTTTTCGCATTCACAAGAGCTATTTGGTCAATCTTGACTATGTTCATAAGCTGTCCCCCTGGTTCAATGGTGCCTACCAATTGGAAATGGAAAACAGAAAGGAAAAATTGCCCGTCAGCCGAAACTATGTGAAGGCACTTAAAAATCGGCTGGCCCTATAGCTTGATGAAAAGATCATCCCAAAATAGTACACAAAATTGTCAGATCTTCAGATGCATGTTGTATCCATTTGTTTGCATGTTGGCCAGCGTTTTTAACATGTTATGAAAAAGTTGAGCTCAATCTATCAGAATCTTGTATAATGTGTATACGCATACAAACACAAGGACTTTCCTACATTGGGGAAAAGAAGGGAGAGATAACAAAATGAATTCGGTTTCAATCGTGATTGGATCTATTTGTATACTATTGATTGCGTATCGATTATACGGGACTTTTATGGCATCCAGGGTGTTAAAAATAGATGCATATGAGAAGAAAAATGTTCCGACACCATCCCATAAATTAGACGATGGCAGAGATTATGTGCCAACAAATAAATGGGTTACCTTTGGACATCACTTTGCGGCAATAGCTGCGGCTGGTCCGCTGGTTGGGCCAGTTTTGGCAGCACAGTTTGGTTATTTACCATCCTTGTTATGGCTTCTGATTGGTGCAGTCATTGGTGGAGCAGTTCATGACCTTGTTGTCTTATTCTGTTCGATGAGAAGGGACGGTAAATCGTTTTCGGAAGTCGCCAAGGATGAACTTGGTCCTGTTGCAGGCTTTTGTACGGGCATGGCCATGTTATTTATCATAACGATTACAATGGCTGGTCTTTCATTAGTTGTGTTAAATGCACTGGAAAGAAATCCGTGGGGAACTTTTGCAGTAGGCATTACCATCCCTATTGCAATGGGTGTTGGATTATATCATAAGAAAACTGGAAATTTAAAACTTGCCACAATAGTTGGTTTTGCCTTGATTATGCTGGCGGTCATATTTGGACACTATTTAAATGGCACCTGGCTGGGGGATTTGTTAACTTTCGACAGTCAAACGCTAGCAATCATTCTGCCAATCTATGCTTTCTTTGCTGCAGCTTTGCCAGTTTGGCTGTTGTTACAACCACGTGATTATTTGAGTACTTTTATGAAAGTAGGGGTATTTGCAGCACTTATTATTGGGGTTATTGCTATCAATCCTTCCATTAAATTCCCTGCTTTTACCGAGTTTTTAGGCGGCGGTCCAGTCGTTGCCGGTCCGGTCTGGCCGTTTGTTTCAATCACAATCGCCTGTGGTGCAATATCAGGATTTCACGTGTTCGTTGGATCAGGAACAACACCAAAAATGCTCAATCGCTGGAAAGATGCGAAACCAGTTGCATTTGGGGCTATGCTGGTTGAATGTGCAGTAGCATTAATGGCTTTAATTGCAGCAGTTTCGCTAGAGCCGGGAGATTATTTCGCCATCAATTCCACTCCTGATCAATATGCTGAACTCGGAATGCAACATGTTCACTTGTCAGAGCTGGAAGATGAAGTAAACATGGATTTGGAAGGTAGAACCGGCGGAGCAGTTACGCTTGCTGTAGGTATGACATATATTTTTAAAGCAATACCATTTTTTGCAAATATAGCGGCATACTTCTACCAATTTGTCATTTTATTTGAAGCTATATTTATTTTGACCGCTATTGACGCGGGGACACGAACAGCACGTTATCTTATTCAAGATTTTTTGGGCAACTTTATCAAGCCATTGAAAAGGATGGACTCTATTCCGGCCAATGTTGTTGCTAGTGCACTTGCTTGTTTGGTTTGGGGCTATTTGTTATATTCTGGTGACATCAGTTCTGTATGGGCACTGTTCGGTGTGTCGAACCAATTAATGGCATCGATTGGACTGATTATTGGAGCGACAGTTGTTCTTAAAATTGCGGATAAGCGGTGGTATATGCTGACATGTCTCATTCCGCTCGCTTACTTATATGTAACAGTAAATGTAGCGGGGTACTGGATGACCAAAAATGTTTACTTAAATCCTGACGATCCGGGATATAACGTAGTAAACGGTGTCCTATCCATTATTATGCTTATATTGGGTCTGGTTATCATTATTGCAGCGATTAAGAAATGGTCGCAGTTATGGAAAATTCCACAAGCTGAATTAGTAAAGCAATCTGATTCAGAAATTGCTTCATAGTGCGTGTTCAAAAAGGAGGATAAAAAGGACCGAGAAGTTAGGCGGCGTAGCTTTTGGCACCGGAGTGTACATAAAAGGTACATGAGGAGCGGAAAAACAAGCCAACAAGTTCTTCAAATGAAGGCCGACTATTGGGCAATTGTAACGCCACTTTCAGAACCAGAAATTAACGAAGAAGATTCATAAAGACAAATCAGGTGGCAGAAACTTTATGCTTCTGCCGCCTGTACTTGTACCTATACCCAATTGGCACGAAATATTGGTTTTAAAACAATATGACTTTATTTAGAATCTTATCATCATCATTCATGATATTTCTTGTAGCACTTTTAAATTCATTTAATGCTTTACCAACTGATTTCCCCATTATTTCGCGGGCATTTTTTTAAATAACAAAAATAGAAGAGCAAACAAACTCATGTATCCCAAAAGTGGGTACAATACAGTAACTAACTTTCCATACCCCGCCTGACTTACCAGAAATATCACAAATAGGATCATCAAAACAGTGTGATGATAACGGAGACCAAATGTTGCCTCCAATTGCCGACTTATCCCAAAAACGTTTCCGATAACAGAATTGAAGATCTCTCCATAAATGACAAATAAAAACAAGATATGAATAACGGTTCCGAAGCGTATGACAATCTCAGCCATCGGAATCTCGTATAAAAATGTTTCTGGAAAGGCAGATAATGAAAAATGATTCATTAATAATAAGAAGAATAGAACCAGCCCACCTAAAAACCCTCCCCATTTAAGAATACGCTCATCACGAATTTCATTTCCAAGTGGTACAAGCACGACTTGTGCGGTCATGATATTAAATGCAGAATATGTAAAAGGAGAAACCGCCCACGATGAACCTGCCAATGTTTGCTCCGGAATGACCAGCTCCAAAAGCTCATGCGGATGTTGATCAAAAATAGCCAACGCCACAAACAGACTGAAGATAATCATGATCGGAACGGTGTATGCGTTGATTGCAAAAATTCCTTTCAAACCTTTCAATATTACGATATAACAGAGTAAGAGCGTAACAATAATCCCAACTTGAAAAGGAATTCCAAGCTGTTCATGAAAAACAGCCCCAGCACCTGATAACAAGACGGAGGTAACGCAAACAGTAATTATAAAAATGAGTAGATTAACAACTTTACCAATCCTGGCACCAAATAAATATGCATTAAATTCCCGAAATGAATAAGCTTGAATCCTGGCTGAAATGACCATAATCTTCATACCAGCCACCATAAACAAAAATCCGCTCACGGCAATACCCAACGTTCCCAAAACCCCATTTAAACTAAAAAATGTAACGATTTCTTTCCCCGATGAAAAACCTGCACCGACAACTGATCCAACATATGTTGCAGCTAAAATGAATATAGAAACCCGTTGATTCATTATCCATTCACCTCATCATTATTTTTATGATAATGAAGGGAATAAAAGGACAAGCTTTTATTAATCTGACAAAAGTTTGTATTTTTCGGTAACAATATTGTTTTAGCCGACAATATTTGATATGATATGCTAGGATTTTTTCCGTGAAATTTCAACTGGAGGTTATGAAATGTTCAAAAAAAAGGCAGACAAATTTTCGCTCTACCTGGTAGATTTTGCACATCATTTGGACAAGTCAGCGGATTTTTTAGTGAATTACAAGGTGAAAGACCCCCTGACTTTAAAGGAATTCGCTGACACGATCAAACAGTATGAGTCAGAGGCAGACGACAAGGTGCATGAGGTGATCAAGGATTTGAGCCAAGCCTTCATTACGCCGATTGAGCGAGAAGATATCATGCAGCTAACCATGAATTTGGACGATATCATCGATGGTATGGAAGAATTTGCAGCAATGATGGATATCTATCAAATCTTGTCCTCTGATCATTATATAGATCAATTCACAGCCGACGTATCAAAATGCACGAAAGAAATTTTAGCTGCCATGCAATTAATTGCTGACAACAGATTAAAAGATGTTGAACCGCATGCAATTAAAATTAAGGAATATGAAAGTAATTGTGATGATTTATACCGCGCGTCTTTAAGGAATCTTTTCCAATCAGAGAAAGATCCAATCAAAGTGATTCAATACAAAGAATTATATGAAACACTGGAAGAAATTGCTGACTATTGTCAAGATGTAGCTAATATACTCCAAAGTATAATCATGAAAAACGCGTAATTGAGGGATGAATATGGACATTCTATTGATAACCATCATGTTAATCGTAGTTTTTGCTCTTGTGTTTGACTTTATCAACGGATTTCATGATACGGCAAATGCCATTGCTACTTCTGTTTCAACAAAGGCTTTATCACCTAGAAAAGCAGTTATGTTGGCAGCAGTAATGAATTTAATCGGGGCATTAACATTCACTGGAGTTGCCAAGACAATCACTAGTGGTATTACGAACCCGTTTGAACTGGAAAATGGAATGGTTGTAATTTTGGCAGCATTAATCGCCGCAATCGTCTGGAACTTGCTTACCTGGTATTTTGGGATTCCAAGTAGCTCGTCTCATGCGATTATCGGATCAGTTGTCGGGGCGGTTATTGCATCGACAGGATTTGCTGCTATCAACTTTATGGGGCTTACAGAGATTATAACAGCCTTAATAGTTTCGCCGCTTCTTGCTTTTGTTGTTGGGTTCATTGTCTACAAGATTATTAAAGCGATATTTAAGAATAGTAATTTGGCGAAAACAAATAAACGCTTTCGCATTGTACAAATTTTCACAGCTGCCCTGCAGTCGTTTTCCCATGGTACCAATGATGCACAAAAATCGATGGGTATTATTACGATGGCACTGATTGTTGGAGGTATGCATGACTCTATTGCAATCCCGTTTTGGGTGCAGCTTTCCTGTGCCATCACGATGGGGCTTGGTACATCTGTCGGCGGCTGGCGGATTATTAAAACAGTTGGCGGCAAGATTATGAAGATTCGTCCTGTCAATGGTGTAGCTGCAGATTTAACAGGTGCAGCCGTCATATTCGGGGCAACGGTTATTCATTTGCCCATTAGTACGACACACGTTATTTCTTCTGGAATATTAGGTGTTGGTGCCTCCCATCGTATAAAAGGCGTTAATTGGGGCGTCGGTAAACGAATGGTCATCACCTGGGTTATCACGCTACCGGTTACTGCTACCCTTGCAGGAATATTTTATTTCATTTTGAACTTGTTTTTATAAAAAAAATCGCTTGGTTTCCAACTCTGGTAACCAAGCTTTTTTGATCACATATTATTAATGCTATAAACTAAACAACTTTAACTAAAAAGGCGTCTATATTCGTTCAATCCGCTTCAATTCATAAGACCTACGACGAAGAATGATAATGCATCAAGGGTGTGTGACACATTGCAATTAGCAGGCTACCGTTTATTATTTATTTTCTTCCAAATCAATAAACCGATCAAACAAACCACTCCGACCCCAATAAAGATGTACGTTATGGTTGAATATGCATCCATAAACTGAAGAATGTCTGTCCATGATTCACCCAATACAGCACCTATTAGAATAAGTATAACATTCCATACTACGGTACCAATCATCGTAAACAGCAAGAATAACCAAAATTCCATATGAGACATACCCGCCGGAATCGAAATCAGACTTCGTACCAGCGGAATCATCCTGCAAAATAGTACAGTCCAATAGCCATACCTGTCAAACCACTCGTCCGCTTTACGAATGTCTTCTTTTTTAACCCGAATGATATGCCCCCATCTACCAACTATTTTCTCCATTCGTTCTACATCAATAAGTTTACCAATTCCATAAAGAATGATCGCACCGAGTACCGATCCGGTTGTCGAGGTTATAACAACCCCCATAATGGTCAATGAAGTTGTTGTCGTCATAAACCCGGCAAACGGGAGAATCACCTCTGATGGTATCGGAGGAAATAGATTTTCCAAAGCCATCATGAACAAAATCCCCACATAGCCGAATTGCTCCATTATATCTATTACCCATGTTTGCATGATAAACCTCCATAATGATGGATTGTCCATTATTAATAATACTCTAATAGTATAGTGGATATGTTTGTCTTTTTATAGAGGTAACGCTCTCCCGACTGGCGGGTGAAAAAACCGAGCGACTTGGCAGCGCTCGGTTTTTTCATCTGATTAATATGCCTTTGCCCAATAAACAAGTTCTTTCGCTTCTTTTCCGCAGCAGACGCAAGTATCGGCAACTTTTTCCTGTTCAAATGGAATACAGCGGGAGGTTGCTGATGTTTCTTCTTTAATTTTTTCCTCACATGCGGTATCGCCACACCACATCGCTTTAATAAATCCTGGTTTCTTTTCAAGCGTTTGTGCAAATTCTTCCATGTTCGTTGCTACCGATGTTTCTTCATTACGATGGGTTAATGCCTTATCGTATAACCCTTGCTGAATTTCTTCCAATAATGCCGGCAGTCGGTTCTCCAGTTCATTTAGCGCAACGAATTCCTTTTCACCCGTATCGCGGCGAACAAGAACGACTTGGTCTTTTTCGATATCTTTTGGACCCACCTCAATTCTTACCGGGATCCCTTTCATCTCGGATTCATTAAATTTCCAGCCTGGCGTCTTATCACTGGCATCGATACCAACACGTACGAGATTTTTCAACTGGTCGCGCAAATCATATGCTTTATCCAACACACCTTCTTTATGCTGGGCGATTGGCACGATGATTGCCTGCGTTGGTGCAATTCTTGGTGGAATCACTAGCCCACGGTTATCGCCATGAACCATGATCAATGCGCCCATAATACGGGTGGACATGCCCCATGATGTTTGATGGACAGGCTGCTGGGTTCCCTCTTTATCCAAATAACGAATATCGAATGCTTCGGCAAAACCAGTTCCTAAATAGTGTGATGTTCCCGATTGCAAGGCCTTTCCATCATGCATCAGACTCTCGATTGTTAATGTATATTCAGCTCCGGCAAACTTTTCCATTTCCGTTTTCCGCCCACTGATTACCGGAATTGCCAAATAGTGTTCGCAGACATCCCGATAAATATCGAGCATTCTGGCTGTTTCTTCTTGTGCGTCTTCTGTGGTTGCATGGCATGTATGTCCTTCTTGCCATAAAAATTCCGATGTGCGCAAGAATGGGCGGGTTGTTTTTTCCCAGCGAACGACATTGCTCCATTGGTTATACAGCATTGGCAGATCACGGTAGGAATGAATATTTTTTGCATAATAATCACCGAACAACACTTCTGAAGTCGGACGAACACAAATCCGTTCTTGCAGTTCTTCTTCACCACCATGCGTTACCCACGCCACTTCCGGAGCAAAACCTTCAATATGATCCTTCTCTTTTTGCAGCATACTTTCCGGAATAAATAATGGAAAATAAACATTGGAATGCCCGGTCTCTTTAAATTTCCTATCCAGTTCATCACGAATATTTTCCCAAATAGCAAATCCGTATGGCTTGATAATCATGGTGCCTCTAACTGCCCCATAATCAACAAGCTCAGCCTGTTTCACCACATCCGTATACCACTGGGCGAAATCATCCTCCATTGCCGTTATTCTTTCAACAAATTGTTTATTCTTACCCAATCCAATTCACCTCTTTAAAAAATTTGGGACAACGGGACGGTTCCCTTGTCCCATAAAAAAACCTCGGAGCCCAAATAAGGGACCGAGGTTTGGTGGTACCACCCTTGTTGCAATCAAAAGTACTTTTCCGGCGTCTGATATCCGGCCTCTAACTTCTGTCTTGCCACTTTACTTGATAACGGTTATGAACCGCGCGTATCTTCGCGAACTCAAAAGGCAGGTTCCAATCATGTCTTTGGAAATTCGCACCAGCCATTTCCTCTCTGCTAAAGACATTCGCATTGTACTAGTCCTTGTCAACGTTTCATTTATTGTATGTCTTAATATATATGGATGTAAAGGCAATGTCAAGCCTTTTAATTTATAGCCTTTTGTTAACTGATACACCAATACTAAACGATAAAAATAGGGTCAGACAAGGATCCGATAGATAACTGTTAGTGTGGTGACGTATGAATAGTATTGACAGTTTTGACAATAGAGGAGAAAATTAAAATGTTAATATATTTTTTCATTGACAAGATGGATGATGACCATTCAACAAATGATCCAGATTAGTTAATAAAAAATATTTGTTATTTGACAAAAAATTATGAATCACTCCTTTCAAAATTCTTAAATTGGTAATATTTGAAGGAGAAAAGAAGGGATGAGTTGCTATGAAAGCTGTTATTTTTGACTTTGATGGAACCTTAGCGAATACCTTACCAATTTGTTATTATGCCTTTCAGAATGTCTTCAAGGAATTTGACAATAAAGACCTTTCTCCTGAGGAAATTAAAGCAATGTTTGGACCTTCAGAAACAGGAATTATTAAAGAAAACCTTACAAACTTCAATAAAGAGAAAGCCATTGAATTGTATTATGAAAAGTATTTAGAGAACCACTCTAACTTGGTCAAATATAATGCGGAAATTGATGAAATGATAAAGCATTTACGGGATAATGGTATTAAACTAGGGATAGTTACGGGAAAAGCCAGAAGGAGTTTAGATATTTCATTAAAGGCTCTTCAAATGGATAATTGCTTTGATGTCATCATAACAGGCGATGATGTTATGTGCCCAAAACCTCATCCTGAAGGTGTAATCAAGGCATTATCATTATTAGGTGTGGAAAATAATGAGGCTATGTTTATTGGAGATAGTGATGCAGATATTCAAGCAGGAAAAGAAGCAAATGTACATACGGTAGGGGTTAAGTGGTTGCAAGATTACCAAACTGTTGAATTTGAAATAGAACCCGATTCTTTTTTTAACAGCGTTAATCAGTTTGTTGATTTTATGCAGATATGATTCGCTTATCTTAGATTTATAGACCAAATACTGGTTACCTTGTCTCGTTAATGGGTGCGATTTTTTAAGATCAACAGTAGAAAATGATCAAACCCTGTTATAAAAGTTGCAACATATTTCACAAAGAATAAGAACCCGTTTTGATCAATCATTTTTCAAAACGGGTTCTTATTCTTATCGTTTAGCTTAAGATATAAATTTTCAGTATACTTCTGATCAAACTTTATTCCAACCAACAATTGGATTTCTCACTACCCACTTCCTAGACTGTTCAAGGAATAAAACGCTTGACGTACGCTTGTCATTCCTACATGTTTAGTGCACGAATTTCGCTTTTTTCCGGTAGTAACCCATATTATCAAATGTAACAAAGAAGAAAAAAGAATCGTCCAAGGATTACATGGACTACTTTGAAAAAATAGGCCCTTTAAATTTAATTGAAATCCCTTCCAGCAAAATGGATGGCCTACAAAATGGAGATTATATTTCTATTAACGTAAATGGACCAAACAAGGAAACATATCCAATGAAGAATGAAACAATAACAAGGGTAACTATCTTATCCCCTTAAAAACAATAAACATAGGGTTTTCATCATTTTAAATAACTCACCATTTAATTTTAAATACGAAGGGTAACTAATTGAAGTCTCACAGACCAGTGAGACTTCAATACTTCTTGTTAAAATTAGATAAATAGGAGAAAAAAATATGATACTCTCCCAATGCTACACACGATACCTAGCTAAGTATAATGACGGTAATTGGTTTAGTTAAGCTTCAAGGTTGACTGTAAAGAAACCATGTCATTTATCCAACAATATACGCAACGCAACGCAACAAAACCACAACATTTGTTATTGTCATTGTTTATTTTATTTAAATGACTCTCATTGATGAAGGCTACTGTAAAGACTAACAATTTAAATACCATTACAAATCCACTTCCGTCGCATGATAAATATCCGCTAATCCCTTCAGCTGATCCAATCCCTCCTGTTGCAATTGTTTATCAATAATCAACATCATAATTGCATCTCCGCCAATTTCCGTACGGCCTACTTGCATGGTCGCGATATTGACATTATTTTCTGCCAATAGACTGCCAACCCGTCCGATGGCGCCGGGCTGGTCTTTATGCCGAATAAACACCATATGCCCTTCTGGGACAAGATCCAGGCTGTAATTGTCTACTTTGACGATTCGTGCGCCAAGCCCATTCAGCAATGTTCCGGCTACTTGGCGGGTGCCTGATTTTGTTTGAATCTCCACTTTTAACAAATTGGTAAAACCTTTCGTTGTCGATGTTTTTTGTTCACGGATGGTGATATCTTTTTTTTCTGCCAGATATGCCGCATTTACATCATTAACATGATTACCAAGACGGCGTTTCAGCAGCCCTTTTACTGTATTTCGGGTTAGCGGGCCTACCTCCATATCGGCTAGCTCACCGGCATAGTATACGCGCACCTCCTCAACAGCCTCATCTTCCAGGTGTGCAAGAAATGTCCCCAATTTTTCCGATAAATAAAAGTATGGAGCAATTTTTTTCATCACCTCTTGTGGAACCGATGGCACATTAACTGGATTCTGCGCCAAACCTCCACGTAAAATGGTTACCACATCATGACTCACATCAATGGCAACATTTTTTTGCGCTTCAATTGTACTTGCGCCTAAATGCGGTGTTGCGATCACTTCCGGCAGATCCAGCAATTTATGATGATGGATTGGTTCCTTTTCAAATACATCCAACCCAGCCCCGGCCACTTTTTTGGCAACAATCGCGTTATACAAAGCATCCTCGTCAATGATTCCGCCACGAGCACAATTGACGATTCGCACGCCATCTTTCATCTGCTCAAATGCTTCCTTATTAATAATATGCCTGGTTTCTTTGAGTAATGGCGTGTGGACGGTAATAAAATCGGCAACCTTCAGTACGTCGCCAATCGTGCCATAACCAATACCCAAATTTTCCGCTTTTTCTTCGGTTAAAAATGGATCATAGGCAATGACATTCATGCGTTGGCCTTTTGCTCGAGTTGCCACCTCGGCACCAATTCGGCCCAATCCGATAATTCCCAGTGTCTTTCCTTTCAGCTCCACTCCCACATACGTTTTACGATCCCAGCGATTTTGTTTCAGCGCGTAATAGGCTTGCGGAATGTTTCTTGCCAATGACATCAGCATTGCCATAGTATGCTCAGCAGCTGAGTTGGTATTCCCATCCGGGGCATTCACAACGATCACACCATTTTCTGTCGCAGCCTCCAAATCAATGTTATCAACACCAACTCCAGCGCGGCCGATCACTCTCAAACGTGGTGCATGTTCGATTAATTCTCTTGTTACCTGTGTTTGACTCCGTACCAATAATGCATCAAAGTCAGCTATTCGCTTCAGCAACAATTCATTGGACAAATCAGTCTCCTTGACCACTTCCACATCGTCCGCTTCTCTTAATGGAAAAATACCATCTTCACTTAACGGATCACTAATTAAAATATTATATGTCACGGTTTGCTTCCTCCTGTTGTAAGTAGATTTCCTGTGCCGCCGCTACGCCTTGCCCCAAAGGAATGGATTTCCCAAGCCGCTTCAGACCTATTTCTAACAAACTAACAACCTGTAATACATCCTGTGGTGCACAATATCCCATATGACCAACACGAATGATTTTCCCTTTGAGATGTTGTTGTCCTCCAGCTAATTCCAGCTCAAATTCCTGTTTGACTTTTTTTCGTAATGCTTCCGGATCTATATCTTCTGGCTTCATGGCGGTAACGGTTGGTGAAGCATGTTCATCATTTGTGAGCAGCGAGATACTTAATGCCTGAAGTGCACCCCGCATCATCTCCATCATCGTTTGGTGACGGCGATAAACTTGTTCCAATCCTTCTGTTTCCAGTAATGTCAGTGCTTGTTCCAGGCCAAATAACAATGATAATCCAGGCGTAAATGGGGTCGTATTATTGGCCAGCTGATCCCGATATTTGCGAAGATCAAGATAAAATCTTGGCTGTTTATTGTTCTCAATCACTTGCCATGCCCGCTTGCTGGCGGCTACAAATGTTAATCCAGCCGGCAGCATCATGGCCTTTTGTGATCCGGTGACAAGGACATCCACTCCCCAGTCATCCATGTTTGTTTCGACACCACCAACACAAGAAACCCCATCAACAATAACGAGTGCATCCGAATTTTCATGGACGACACGACTAACCGATTGAATCGGGTTTAATACACCGGTAGACGTTTCACAGTATGTCACAAACACAGCCTTCAACTTTGGGTGCTGTTGCAGGAAGTCTCTTATTTGATCAGGATCAACCGCTTCTCCCCAAGCAACCTCCAGCAGGTGTACATGCAATTGATAAGACTTACAAATCTGGGCAAACCGATCACCAAATGCTCCAGTAACAACGACAAGCACCTCATCGCCTGCCGTTGCAACATTCACTACTGCCGTTTCCAACCCAGACGTACCACTGCCGGTAATGATCATGACATCCTCATTGGTCCCAAAAACAGGCTTTAATTTGGGCTTTATCCGTTTTAACAGTTCTTTTGTTTCCTGTCCCCGATGTCCGATCATCGGCCTTTCCATCGCCCGCTGAACACTCGGAGGTATCGGCGTTGGTCCCGGTATCCGAAGTAAACTGGTATCTTGCAACATAAAAAATATCTCCTCTCATGTTTCCTAATAATTGACAAAAACAGCAAAAAACCTTCCACCCCCTGTAAAATACGAAGGGGCGAAAGGTTTTCTCTTTACGCGGTACCACCCTTATTCGCTGGTCAATGACACACCAGCCTTCATTGGTTTGTAGGGGTAACGGGCATTTCCGAATGGATCTACTTTATTTCAATCCATCTATTCCGAAGTGCTGTCCATCAGCGAATTGACTGGTTCACACCATCCACCAGCTCTCTTTGCAATTCTGACCAATGTACCTGTCTTCTTCACCATATTTAACAATTTTTTATTGGTAGAAATTCAATTTTTCTTATCATAGCAAATTTGCACATAATGTCAACCGTATTTTTTGACAATTTAAAAAGCACCCGGGATTTGTAAACGCTTCATGTCAACATACACGCCATATGTAGATGATATGAAAAAATTTTGCGTGGGGCGAGCTGACTTGGCCTTAATGCTCAAAAACCGCCGTGCGAAAGGGCCTGTACTTCATTAAACTCAGTTACAGATCTTTCGTAAGTATTCTCTGATCTCTTTTTCAACAATTTGATCGTTGTATAAATGTGCGTAAATGACAGATTCAAAAACTAAACCGTGGATGAATATGGTTAATGAGTTTGCGCTGTCCTTAATATTTATCGGATCTTTAATATAGCCATTCTTATCAAGCATTCTTAATATATCCTTTGCAAAATCAAGGTTTACCTCTCGAAATCCTTTCTTTGTCTCCTGATATTCCGGGTTCATTGTTGCCATGATGGAAAATTTCACCCATATATCATTCTCAATTCTTTCTTCTTCCGTATTCACTTGAACAATCTGTTTTATCATACGAACAGCATTTTCAAAAACCCCCGGATCCTCTTGTACTACCTTTTGCATTCTCTCTTCAAATCTTTGATAAATAACATCCATTGCGTACATATATATGTCTTTTTGTTTTGGAAAAAAATATTGAACAGAACCCAAAGATAATTCCGCTTTTTTGGCGATTTCCCGTAATGTCGTTTTTTCGAAACCAAAGCAATGAATGATGTGAAACGCTGCTTCTACAATTTGATCTTTTCTTTCCGCATGATCTATTTTTTTTGGCATATGATAACTCCCTTGAATTTTTAAGTCAATTGTATTATAATACTTTTTAAGTCATTTGACTTAGCAAGAGGAAAGGCGTGTGTTGATATGGAAAATATTTTTCTTCAGTGTATTTTTACTTTTTTTGTAAGTATGATCCCTTTCCTCGAAGTATTTGTAACTGTTCCAACGGCAATCATCGTTTTCAACTTTTCACCTTTTGCAGCAGTAATCGTGGCCATTCTTGGGAATGCAATTAGTGTCCTTCTTTTTGTACTTTTCGGAGCAGAAATTAACAAACGCTTTAACATAATATGTAATAAATTTTGCAAAAGGAATAGAACACCCGTGAAAATTAACCCCCGAATAAAAAGAACCTTCAATCGTTTTGGAGCAACCGGAGTATGTTTTTTATCATCTATTTTGTTTAGCAGCCAGATAGGTGCCGGTACGATGATGACGCTTGGAGCCTCAAGAAGTCGAGTGTTTATTTGGACGAATCTGGGAGTTAGTACGCTTGCAGTAGTAATGGCAACATTATCTGTAGTGGCAGAAGGATTAGTTTCGTCATTAGTGAATTTATAGGGTATTATAACGAAGAACTATCGTTAAAACAACTCACAATGGATTGCGAATTATTACTTGCTTCAGAAAAAGGCGCTTTAATAGAATCAAGAAGCACCTGTGGATTTGAAATAAAGTTTGGTTAAAAATCCCTCACGAATCTAAAATGTTAAGTAAGAAAAAGATTAATCCTGATATGTATAAGGCGAAGAGGATTTTAGGAGGCTTTCTACTCCACCACGGTAATACGGCATTAATTCATTCGCGGTTTGTAAATCCACCCATTTGATTTCTAAAATTTCACCTTTGCATTGTATGGAGACTTCTCCATTTATAATCTCTGCTTTAAATGTTATGAACAAAGCATGATGTCCTTTTCCTTTAAAACAGGCTTCATTCACCGCAATAACATCTTTAACTCCTATTCTCAAACTTGTTTCTTCCTCTACCTCACGAATCACCGCCTGTTCCAACGTTTCACCTTGTTCAACAGCCCCACCAGGAAGAGACCAGCCACTGCCTTCATTATTCACCATCAAGACTTTCTGGTCGTTTTTGTCATAAATAAGTGCGTATACTACATCAACCCTTTTCATTTTTAACCATCTCCCCTTGGATTTTAATTTTATCCAGAATGATTATTCATGTTCCATTTTATACCCGCTAATCAGATTGTTCAGTTAACTCCAACACATAATGTCGGTTTACAATAAAGTTTGACTAAAAATATCATGTTAACCTGTATTCTACATGAAATAAAAAGAATCTATTTTGAAAAAAGTTTGATCAAAATGGATTTTTATCCATCAGATTTATGTTTCGGTTTTATATATACTCAATAGCTACATGTTACTTGTTTTTTACGTGTTCCCTTCCATTTTCAGTATAGGATTCTAGAATTATTTTACTGCTATCATTTTTGTAGTAAAAGTAGGTCTTGGCATCGTTTTTCAATTTTATACTGACCATAAAATTTTTATTCCCTTCCAGATTTGCAATAAATGGTACGCTAGAAACAATATTGCTTTTCGCAACTTTTTTTCAGTCGTCAAATAATTAATTACATCAGTTTCGAGGTCTTTCTTTTTATAGGAAATATAGGCAAAGGGGCTTGCTATCAAAATAGCTAAAACCACTATAATAGTAATCCATTTTTTCTTTTTCATTTTTTCAACCTCGCTATCTCTCGTCTATTAGTAATATAATAATTCTTTTTTCAATGAATTAAAAGGAAATTAATTGTTGTATAAATTGGAAAACTATTGTATAGAAACTGATGCAGCGAAAGGGAGGAACTGCGGGAAAGCAACAGCAGCCAGTTGAACAGTATCAACGAACAAATGAAAACACGCATGCAGGCGATAGAAAACAACACCAACGAGATCATAAACGAAGCCAAGAAAAAGGGAAGGGGTTTAGTCTCTTAAATGCAAAAAGACATCATTGCTTCCTATTGGGGCGATGCATTCAAATATGGCTTAGCAACAAGTGTAATTGTAGTATCGGTCATTGAACAAATAGCCCTTAATTAACATTAGGCAGGTTTGCTCTCATGTTTTTTCAATCAATCCTATCGGGGACTTTTGTGCTTTTCTTCATGTGTATTACGAATAAAATGCAAAACTGCCAAAATAAACAGAACACCACCAAGCAGCCACCATGGATCCCAAAATAAAAGGTGCCAACGGGCTGCTGTAGAATGCATAGATTCGGGTGTAGCCATCACTCCGACTGCCATAAGTCCACGTATAAATAGATTCGCGCCACCGTATAAGGATAAAAATATACCAATGAACCACCCGGCAGAAAGCAAAATCCAACGCGGGATTATGCGGCCCCATGAGTTTGTAAAAGCAAGGGCAAGGAGCCCGGCAATAGTTTAGAACTGCAATCCAACACCAATAGAATAGCTTTGTTTCAAATTAAACTACCTTAATACTTTCTTACAATGAAGCAAACGATATTTGTGATTTTGTTTTTTGTTCAACAATATGGACTGTTTCTGCAATATAGTACGCATATCCTTATTCCGGAAATACGTCTGTTGTGAGGAATAGCCTGTCAACTATCCTAATAGCAAAGCATTTCGACCATAAATCCTTCAGTAGCAAATCCGGGGGCTTCGCATCAAATCCGTCCTCACCCAAACATTGATTTAGAAGACAGTGGCTAGTAATAAGGCTATAACCAAACTTTGAACAATTAATACTAGAATAGTTTTACTATCAAATTTGTTCTTGTTTACAATTATTCTTTGTCCTATGTAACTCAAAATCAATACAATAATAAACGTAATGATAAAAGTAAAAAGGAAACCCTGTTCCACAGACTCCTGTATCAAATAAATCACCTCAATTGTACATCTGATATTCAACAATCTGGCCTTTTGTATGGTAATTGTGCTCATTCTTACTCGAGATTAGCGCCAGTTAATGGAAAGATCCATCTCCGAACTAAACTGTATTTAAAGTTAAACAACCTTGAATCTAACAAAATACGGTGTAACCAAAGAGCCGACAAATAAAATAGCGAGTGCCAGTCCCAACGCCACCAAAAAATTATTAAAAGGCGGAAAGAAACTAATGAATTTTATGAAAATCAACATTGGCAAAACAGTAAGTGCTACAAAAATCAACCTGCCAGTAGCAGTAATTTTGTGTTTCTTGCCACAGTTATCGCATTCAATTGGTTTATATCCTTTCCAACTCCAAAACGATTTATATATTTCACTCCAGCTAAATGGCATATTGCAGTTTTGGCATTTTTGCAAAATAGATACCTCCTTATATTCTGCAATTCGGCCTGTTTGTTTAAATCAAATAACTATAATCAGCCACTCCAATTAGCCGCGAAAATATTAATCTTGCAGTAAATCAGCCAACAAGTAGCATTATTGCCGAAATATGTGTAGCGGCTTCATTGCACAAAACTGGGCCGATGCTATTGTATTGATTATTGATACGCAAATTGAGTACCTCCAATACGAATATTCAATTTAATTTTAACACAAAGGGGATTATTAGAAATGCACTCTATAAAAAATGTATTCTAATTCGCAAAAGAAGAATCCGTTTTGATCAATCTTTTTTTAAACGGATTCTTTTTTATTGCCATAAAATGAGGTTTAAGGGGATCAAATTTTATTTAAGAGCAACAAACTCCGTCACCATTCATTATTTAATCCATCTAAGTTTTAGTTTATTAAAATATAACATTTGCCTTCTCAACCCATTTACACCACTTTAGCTCCCAATGTGTGAACAAAATGGGACAAAGCAAATTCATGCCCGGTTTGATTAAAACTTGCAACTGCATCTTTATAGACAACGATTCGAAATCCTTTATTATAAGCATCCACAGCCGTATGCAAGATACAAATGTCGGTACATACGCCAATTAAGTGTACTTCATCAATGGCCCGTTCACGTAATTTGATTTCCAGATTGGTTCCGGCAAATGCGCTATAGCGGGTTTTATCCATATAGTAAACATGGTCGGCTGCTTTATTTTCCTTGTAAACAGCTGCCAACTTCCCATAAAGCTCCCGCCCACTTGTGCCATTAAGGTTATGTGGCGGGAATAACGCGGCCTCAGGATGATACGTATTGCCTTCCTCGTGTCCATCAATGGCAAACACCACATAGTCTCCTGCTTTGATAAAATCCTTGGTCAATTCGACAACCTGGTTCTCAATCGCTTGCCCGGGTTTCCCACTGGTTAATTTCCCATCTTCGGCGACAAAATCATATGTGTAGTCAATATTAATCAATGCCCGTTTCCCCATTTTTCATCCCTCCATCTTTTCAACGATGATTTGGTGCGGTTCGCCATTCATCCGCATTGCTGCGTGATACGTAGGACCAACCTTTTCCGTATATGTAAAACCATATGCAATCGCAGCCGTCACAAAGGTTTTTGCCAGTTTCACCGCTTCAATGACATCATGTCCCTTAGCCAGTTCAGCCGTAATGGCAGCTGAATAGGAACACCCGGCACCACTAGTATTTACCGTATCAATGCGCTGTGCAGTAAACGTTGTCAATTGGGTCCCATCGTACAACACATCGACTGCCGGTCCTGTTAACCGACCACCCTTTACCAAAACATATCTCGAACCAAGCTTATGCAAATCGATCGCGGCTTGTTTTAAATCATCCAAATTTTCAAGTTTACGTTCATCCAGCAAGAAAGATGCTTCTGGCATATTTGGCGTAATGATCGTTGCCAATGGGAATAGCTCCGATTTCATCGCCTCAATCGCGTCGTCCTCCAATAGTTTCGAATCCAGTTTCCCAACCATTACTGGGTCAATAACATGATAATCAGTTGCGCCTTTTTGGATAATCTCACTTGTCTTTAGAATAACTTCCTTGGAAAAAAGCATACCCGTTTTCAATGCATCAAGTCCAACCTGATCAACCGCTGTGGCATACTGCGCTTCAATGGCCTCCAATGTTTGCGGATGGACGTTTTTATTTGTTGTTGGGTGGCGGGCAACAATAGCTGTAACCACACTCATTCCATATACATCAAGTTCCTGAAAGGTTTTTAAATCTGCCTGAATCCCAGCACTTCCACCTGCAGCCGATCCTGCTATCGTTAGCACTCGAGGCGGTTTTTTCATAACTACTAGCTCCTTTCTTATTGTTCATTATCCTTACATGATAACTACTATTATAAACCAAATGATCATTAGAAGTTGAATCATAACCTTTGCCAGTGCTCCACCAAAAAATCCAAGAAATGAACCAACAGCGGCTAGAATCGCTTCTTGGGAACTTCGCTGTTGCATAAGCTCAATTGTGAAAACCGCAAGAAATGGGATAACCACAATCCCAAAGGGCGGAATCACGAACGAGCCGATAATTACAGCAATAGCAGCAACGCGTTCTCCCCATTTACTGCCACCAAATTTTTTCACGAAATAACTGTTTGCTAACATATCAGATCCGATA
The DNA here is from genome assembly GCF_040812445.1 of Lentibacillus sp. L22. NCBI lineage: Bacteria > Bacillati > Bacillota > Bacilli > Caryophanales > Bacillaceae > Lentibacillus > Lentibacillus sp. L22. The sequence goes on from NZ_JBFNXI010000004.1 coordinate 64,964, forward strand.
AGCAATATTGTCAAAACTGCCATTGCTATCCAAAAAACAAGTGTTAACTCACTAGAATTGATGGCGAAGTGATATAGTAAAAACGCCACCCAAAGAACGAGCAATGAAGGAATAATGGGAAATAGGATCCCGGCAAAACTTAAGATAAATAGTGCGATAATTATTAGCCAGATCAATAGGTTAAATATACATCTCACCTCCAGCATGCTCCTGTTTAGGCCCACGGTTACTTAGGATAAAAAACAGCATGCTTTCCAGTGTTCCGAAAATCACATGCTGCTTCTTTATTATTTGTTATTCGCCAGTGGCGCTATTCCCCTCATTATTTTCCTGTGGCAATGGATCAATTGTATGTTGATAAGCGTATCCCTTGGAAATGGAAACCAATGTTAACACAAGAACAATTAAGATAATAAGAATTCCAATAATCAAGTAACCTAGCATTTTTGCACTCCCTGTAAAGTAATATTGTCTTTAAGCATTCTCAAACGGTTTAATTAATCCATATACTGCTTCCGTGTATGGCATATCAACACCGACTGCCTTAGCTAAACGGAGGGCGCCGCCATGTAAGTGATCAACTTCCAATGTTAAGCCTTTGCGGCGATCCTGATGCATGGATGAGGTAGCTTCATCAGGTAAATTCAGCAACTGTGTTTTGGCCGCTTCTACGTCATCAGCGGCAATCTCTGTATGATAAGCTTTGGCAAGTGTTCGCATTTCCTGCAAGATCATTTCCACAATCAAGAATGTACTATTATGCTTGCGAATGGCACCAATTGGTAGATTTGCAGCGGTCGTGACTCCGGAAAACGCATTAATAAATGTATACTTCTTCCAAAGTTCATATAAAATATGCCCACTAAGCTTCCCTGAAATATTTGCTGCTTTACAAAGCTCATCCAACCGTTTACAAATAGGCATTTGCGTTGAATGAAGCGGACCAAAGACAAGTTGATGGAAGTCACTTGAATGGACGACATGACCTTGTTCGTCCAATGTTGCAATAATAAAAGAAAGACCGCCAATCACCGCATCTTTACCCAGTTTGTCCTGCAAATAGCTAATGTGTTCGATTCCATTTAACACCGGTAATACATGTGCGCCTTGATCAACCAATTTCTTCAAATTATCCAATGTTCCCTCTAAGTGATATCCCTTCACACAAACAAGTACGAGATCCGCTTGGTCAATTTCTGCAGCGTCTGTAGCAAGTTGCGGTTTTTTGATTGTGTAATCCCCTTGAGGACTTTTGACGGCCAGTTTGTTTTCTTCAATTTGCCTGGCTCGTTTTTCCCGAACCAGAAATGTAACATTCGCCCCACCTTCCGACAGGCGTATACCAAAATAAGCCCCTAAAGCACCTGCACCAATGACAACAACATTCATCATGATCCCTCCATCCAAATCAGTATTCCCTGCTATCGTACCGTGTTCTCTTGGTAATGTCTATATCCAGCACCTAAGATCTCCATGAATTATAACAAACTTCATAAATTTCGAGTATATATGAGCATGCTGACATATAAACAAGCATACTTTGGTATTAGATAGCTTGATTCGTAACACGATAGGATATGCCGTTTAAATCAAAATTATCCGAAAATATCACATTTGAGGAATCTGAAAAATCTCTTTAGTATTATATTATGTCCACTTAAACCCAGCATCTTTTCCTTTTTCACCCATCAAAAACAGTATATTCACCTAGTACATAGGTAGCCCATAAGTATGAAGAATTACCCTGCCATTATTAGAGTTATCCAAGAAAGATTTGATGAAAGCATTGTTAGACACTTCACGTGAATAGTTAATGCTTAAAATAAAAGGGGAGGTCATTTTAGAAAATGAAGAAGACGTTATTCATGCCCATTTTGTGTTTTGTGTTAGTTATGCTGGCTGCATGCGGATCAGATAATGCCAGTGGGGAAAGTGACGGTGATGGCAATCTGCTTGAGAAATTGAAAGAAAAGGGCACCGTAACAGTTGGTTTTGCCAATGAAAAGCCGTACGCTTACCAGGATGATAGCGGCGAATTAAAAGGTGCCGCAGTGGATATTGCTACTGCAGTTTTCAAAGAACTGGGTGTAGACAATGTGGAAGGACAGCTTGCCGACTATAGTCAATTAATTCCCGGGTTAAACGCTGGAAAATTTGAAGTAATTACAGCTGGGATGGCCATCACTCCGGAACGTTGCGAAAACGCCGACTTTGGTGAACCGGAAATGATGTATGGGGAAGGACTAATCGTGCAAAAAGGCAACCCGCTGGACCTGCACAGCTATAAGGATTTGGCTGATAAGGATGCAACCGTATCCATTATGTCCGGTGCCACCGAAAATGACTTTGTAACCAAGGAAGGGGTTGACAAGAAGCAAATTCAAAGTGCACCGGATATTCCTGCAACTTTTTCTGCAGTTGAATCCGGGCGCGCCGATGCAACAACCGGTACCGAAATGACGATCAAAATGGCTTTTGAATCATCTGACAGTAATAAACTGGAATTCGTTGAGGACTTCGAGCAGCCTGAGGATATAGAAGGGGTACCGAGCTATGGTGCCGCAGCCTTCAAAAAAGGCAACGACAAACTACGCGAAGCCTATAATGAGAAACTGGCAGAACTAAAGGACAGCGGAAAAGTCGCTGAACTTTTGGAGAAAAACGGGTTCAGCGGCGAGACGAATAGTGCTCCCGATGATATTACCGCAGAAAGTGTTTGCAGCGGTGAAAATTACTAGAAATTGATAGTGTTTTAGCAACTCCATAGGGTCTGATCTCCCTCACCCGGGGGTCCGACCCTATTTCATTAAAGGAGTGATTACGATTAGTACAATAAGTCACGTTTTCCCGATTCTGATGAAAGGCGTTGAAGTTACTGTAACTGTTCTTCTCGCCTCCATTGTGATAGGGTATTTAGTAGCTTTCATTGCCGGATTTTGCCGGCTTTCCAATAATATAATACTGAGGAAATTTACCGGTTTTTACGTAGAGGTATTTCGCGGGACATCCCTCATTGTTCAACTGTTTTGGTTTTACTATGCCTTGCCAATGTTGTTTAACTTTGATATTGGCAGTAACTATTGGGCAGGGGTGCTAGCCATTTCCTTAAACTATGGTGCTTATCTATCGGAAATCGTTCGCGGTTCCATTGTATCCGTTGCTAAGGGACAAACCGAAGCTGCCACCGCATTAAATATGTCTTCCTTTCAGCGCATGCGACTGGTTGTTTTCCCACAGGCAGTGCGGATGATGTTGCCTGAGTTTGGCAATTATCTCATCCTCATGCTTAAATCAACCTCCCTTGTTTCATTAATTGGTATGACGGATATTTTGTACCAGGGGGACATACTGCGCAGTGCAAACCTGTCACAGGCACCAACCATTTATTTATTAGTATTGGTATTCTACTTCATTCTAGCCCTTCCATTAATTTGGCTTACAAAGAAAATGGAAAAGGTATCAAAGAAAGGGGTGGCTAGTCAATGACTGATAACGGCTGGAGCTGGGAGACATTCTTTGATTCATTTCCAATTGTATTGCAAGGGCTTGGCATCACACTGGGTTTAACCATTGCCTGTTATTTATTTGCCTTAATCTTTGGGTTCTTCTGGACATTTGCCAAGCGTATTCCGATAAAAGCGATTAGATGGGTGTTATCATGGATCATGGAGTTTATCCGGTCAACCCCACCACTGGTTCAGCTATTTTTCCTTTATTATGCATGGCCAATGGTACCAGGAATCGGTGTAACGTTGGATCCATTTACAAGCGCAGTACTCGGCCTTGGGATACACTATAGTACATATATCGGTGAAGTGTATCGCTCCGGAATCGACAGTGTTGGCGTTGGACAATGGGAAGCATCTCGGGCATTGAACTTTTCCACCAAACAAAAGTGGACAAAAATCATTCTGCCCCAAGCGATACCGCCAACCATTCCAATGCTGGGAAACTATTTAATTATCATGTTCAAAGAGGTACCACTGGCCTCAACAGTTGGTGTATCAGGAATCCTGTTTATGGCCAATGAATTTGGTTCACAGCATTGGAAGTATCTTGAACCCATCACAATTGTTGCCATTTTATTCCTGGTATTAAGTTATCCGTCCGCACTACTGATTAATAAACTGGAGAAAAAAATGAACCGGCGTTTCGATAAAAAAGCGGTAAATACGAAAGTTCAGGAAAACAAAGGAGCTGTTTCTTAAAATGACGGAACCAATTGTCATGTATAAAGACGTGCATAAATCATTTGGTGATGTAAAGGTATTGCGGGGAATTGATTTAGACATCAAACCAGGTGAAAAAATCGCGGTTATTGGCCCGAGCGGATCAGGCAAAACCACCATTATCCGCTTGTTGATGACCTTGGAAGAGCCAACCTCGGGAGATATTATTGTCGATGGTAAAAATTTATGGCAGATGAAAAAAGGCAACAAGCTTGTCCCCGCCAACGAAAAACATTTACGGGAAATACGCGGAAACATTGGCATGGTCTTTCAGCATTTTAATTTATTTCCCCACATGTCTATTTTGGAAAATTGTATGACAGCGCCCATTCATGTCCAAAAGGAAAATAAGGAACAAGCCAAAAAGCGCTCGATGGAAATGCTGGAAAAGGTCGGATTGGGAGATAAATTGGATAATTATCCAAGCCAGCTTTCCGGTGGGCAGAAACAGCGGGTAGCCATGGCCCGTGCATTGGTGATGCGTCCGAAAATCATGCTGTTTGACGAGGTGACCTCAGCACTTGACCCGGAACTTGTCGGCGAAGTGCTTGAGGTGATCCGTGATATCGCCAAGGAAGGGGAAATGGCAATGGTGCTCGTTACCCACGAAATGGAATTTGCCCGTGATGTGGCGGATCGTATCTTATTCCTGGATAATGGGGTAATTGCCGAACAAGGACCGCCCATGGATGTACTGGAAAATACAACGAATGAGCGGCTGCAAAGCTTTTTGCACCGGTTTAGGCACTAATATACTCGGAAAAGTATCTCCGCCACGACGGTTTGGCGGGGATATTTTGTGATTGAACCTTATTTCAAACCATGGTATAAGTGTATAGGAAGCAGAGATATCTTTGCTTTTTATTTTGGGACAAGTACCTATCTGAGACCACTAAAAAAAGAAGTAGTCTCGCTTGCCCTAGTGTATATAATGAGAGGATATGAATTTGATATGATAGATAATTTTTGGCGCGATTTACCAAGGCCGTTTTTTGTACTGGCACCGATGGAAGATGTGACCAATGTTGTTTTTCGCCATGTGGTGAGTGAAGCAGCCAGACCTGATGTGTTTTTTACAGAGTTTACAAACACGGAAAGTTATTGTCACCCAGAGGGAAAGCTTAGTGTGCGTGGGCGATTGGCTTTTACAGAAGATGAACAACCTATTGTGGCGCATATATGGGGGGACAAGCCAGAATACTTTCGGCAAATGAGCATTGGAATGGCGAAACAAGGGTTTAAGGGGGTCGACATCAATATGGGCTGCCCTGCACCGAATGTGGCACCAAAAGGGAAAGGATGCGGTCTAATCCGTCGTCCAGAAGTTGCAGCGGATATCATACAAGCAGCAAAAGCAGGCGGCTTGCCCGTTAGTGTGAAAACAAGACTTGGTTACACGGAAGTTGGTGAATGGCACGACTGGTTAACACACGTATTGAAGCAGGATATCGTTAATCTTTCCATTCATCTGCGTACGAAAAAAGAAATGAGTAAGGTAGATGCTCATTGGGAACTGATTCCGGAGATTAAGAAACTTCGTGATCAAGTGGCACCAGATACACTTTTGACAATCAATGGAGATATTCCTGATCGGCAAACTGGTTTGAAGCTTGCTCAGCAATATGGTGTTGATGGGATTATGATTGGACGTGGTGTTTTTAAAAATCCATTTGCCTTTGAAAAGCAGCCAAAAGATCATAGTAGTAAAGAATTGCTTGATCTCCTAAGACTGCAGCTAGATCTCCATGATAAATATTCCAAAGCATTCGAGCCACATTCATTCAAACCTCTTCGTCGATTTTTCAAGATATATGTCCGCGGGTTTCGAGGGGCGAGTGAATTAAGAAATCAATTGATGAAAACAGAGTCAACAGGTGAAGTGCGTGCAATGCTTGATAACTTTGAGTGAACGCATGTTTGTGGTACAAGGGTGCAGGTGGCAGCTGAAAACGATTATCTGTAACTCCTAAACACAAAGTTTTGCTTTTTAATAATTGAATCCAATGATATATCATCGGTTTCAGAAGTTATATCAGCGATTTACATTTTCAGTAATCTCGGGGGACGGTACAAGCGAAGTAGGACGAGCTAAAGAAATCCCAGTCCCCCACTCAGATACGATTCAGATGAGTATCTTGAAACTTTGTCGGATATTTCAATCCATAACCAAGCATTCGATCCATCCCGATATGGGCTACCCAAATTAAGCTAATCATTAACAAAGTTTGGCTATGTGTCAACAAACTATAAATGATTATTGTCATCGGAATACTATAGGTGTGAAATAGGTTATAAAATATCGAGCCAATCTTATTGTTTTTCAAATACCCAAGTGCCGATAGATCTGGTGAGAGCAATAAAATGACAAACATAATCCAACTAAATTGCAGATAAAAGTAAACATAAATGCTCAATGCCAGAACCAACAGCCCTTCTATTCGTAACACCATTGCTATTTTCATTTTGCATTCTCCTTATTTTAATTGAACATTGGTTAATTAATGGGCAAAAAAATTTATTACAGCCCCTTTATCAAAAACTCGACATGTGACTCTGCCAACCGTTTCACATCTTCATATGTTTCTTCTGGATGCCCGCAATAATGCGCAACAAATCCGTGCAAGGAAAGAAATAATGACCAGACGATCGTCGGTGTCACCTTATTCCCGCATAACGTATGAAGTGCAGACGCAAACTTTTCATATGTCAGATTCGGTTCTTGTTGAAGGTGACTTTGCCGGTCATCATCCTGAATGAGAAACATGATCCGATAATGGTTCGGATGCTTGACCCCGAATTCAATATACCCCAGCAAAATCTTTTTCATTTTACTTCCCGCATCCGTATCCTCTTTCAGGATTTCGTCCAATTTCTCATTAAGCAACCCGAAATCCTTTTCCACTAGTTTGTAAAACAATTCCGCCTTATTCTTGAAATGATAATACAACGCACCGTGACTGTATCCGAGCGCTTTCGCAATTTGCCTCATCGTAACGTGTTGATATCCTTGTGCCACAAACAAATCACGTGCGGTCTCCAGTATCACTTCCCTTGTTAACTCTTGATCCACTGCTTTTCGTGCTGCCAAAAAGATCAGCTCCAATTTATTAATTGACCATTGTTTAATTAATAATATAGCCCTGTTATCATTGGTTGTCAACCCTATAAAAATAGTATCAAATTTCGTTTAAATCATTTGCAAGAAGATTGATCTAAACGTTCGTCAATGTGGTTTACGAATAAATCCGGTTAAATATTCCCGTTATTTTGACATATTGTTAAAATACTATTTCTATTTGATTTACAGTGTGTTGGTTTTTATGAATACGCTTACATGATAAACTAAAAAAATAGTCCATATCGATTATGATGATTCAACTACGGGAGGGGCCGATTATTAATGAATACATCCGATACTCAATTACAAAAAGGGCTTAAAAAACGTCACATGACCATGATTGCCATTGCGGGAGTTATTGGGGCGGGATTGTTTGTAGGAAGTGGTGCTGTTATACATACTGCCGGGCCAGGGGCAATCCTTTCTTATGCTTTTGCAGGAATGTTGGTTATTTTTACGATGCGAATGTTGGGGGAAATGGCAGCAGTAAATCCAACAAGTGGATCTTTTGCACATTATGCCTATGAAGCAATCGGACCTTGGGCTGGATTTTTGATTGGATGGTTGTATTGGTTTTTTTGGGTAATTGCGATAGCACTTGAAGCAACAGCTGGAGCTGCCATTATTCAATATTGGTATAGTGGCGTTCCGTTATGGCTAATGAGCTTGATATTAACCGTATTATTAACATTAACCAATATTGTATCGGTTAAGTCATTTGGTGAATTTGAATATTGGTTTTCCTTAATTAAAGTGGTTAGTATTATTTTGTTTTTAGTGGTTGGCATTTCAATTATTTTTGGAATAACACCAACCTTTGATCCGATTGGTTTGACGAATTTAATCGGGCAGGGAGGTTTTATGCCAAACGGATTTGCGGCAGTATTAATGGGTGTTGTCATCGTTATTTTTTCTTTTATGGGTACGGAAATTGTTGCGATTGCAGCTGGTGAATCAGCTGAACCGAAGAAAGCCATTACACAGGCGACCAATTCTGTTACCTGGCGCATTCTCATATTTTATGTAGGTTCCATTGCAGTAGTTGTGACACTTCTACCTTGGAGCTCGTCTGACATTTTGCAAAGCCCATATGTTGCCGTACTTGATTATATTGGAATTCCCGCAGCTGCTGTCATTATGAATTTTATCGTTTTAACCGCTGTATTATCTTGTCTGAATTCTGCATTATATGCCACATCACGTATGTTGTATTCCCTTGCAGAAAAAGGGGAAGCACCAAAACGTTTCTTAAAAGTAAACAAAAAAGGTGCACCTGTTCAAGCGATTTTAGCTGGTACCTTTTTTTCTTATATAGCGGTCATCATGAACTATGTTTCTCCAGATAAAGTATTTATGTTTTTAGTAAATTCCTGTAGCGCGATTACATTGATTTTATATCTAACGATTGCCTTTTCGCATTTAAGAACGAGAAGGAAAGTCGAAAAGGAAAATCCGGAAGCACTTGTCATTAAAATGTGGTTATTTCCTTATTTAACGTACTTTACGATCGTTGCCATTTCGGCTTTGTTAGTCGCCATGTTCTTCATCGAATCGATGCGGGTGCAAATTATATTTACATTAGTGCTTACCATTATTGTTCTGCTTTTCTATTTCTTCACACAAAGGAGGAAAACAAAAGAGGCAAACAAGGATGGATTGGTATCCATTCATGAGGATGTAAAAGATTACTATACATGAAGAATTGGAGGCAGGATTTCATAACATGCTGGCAAACATTAATTCCCAATTTAACGTACTTTACAATCGTTGCCATTGTTTCGTGATAATAAAATCGTTTCATTTATAATAAAATTGTTTAAAAACTACTGTTGTTGCTTTGATATAAAGTTCGATGGAATTACCTTACTAGCTCGATTAAGGCAATTCAATAAACGGGCCAAATTACATGAATCACTATTCACCATCCAATCATTACCAATCAACACCGAAATCCTACCGTTTGGGATTTATTAATATTTTGGATATCCAAAGAATAGTATAATAATTAGTAGTTGCGCAAGCGCTTACCAGATGTTCACATAATTTTAAACACTATATAGCGGTTAAAGCTAAGGCGAATGTTGGTTATGGTGGTGCCTTACTATCGGGAAAAGGGGACTGGGTTCCTCGTCCTTTTTAAAAAAATTAGGAGGAGAAATATGAGTCAGGATAATGTATTTTTAACAGAGGAAAAATTAGCAAGCTATCCACAGAAGCCACATGGTGGTAAATTAGTTGACAGGGTACTTAGAGGAAAAGAACGAAAAGAGGAATTGGAGCGGGCAAAGCAGCTGCCGATGATTATGGTGGATTTAGAGGCTGTTATTACGCTTGAGATGATTGCAACAGGTGTACTATCACCGAATGAAGGATTTATGAATGAGGCGGATTATAAGTCCGTTCTGACAGAAGGACGTTTAACAAATGGTGTTGTTTGGCCCGTGCCTTTAAGTTTCGCGCCAGTTGGTGATCGAAACAAGCAAATAATTGCGGGGTTGTCTGTTGGAGATGAAGTTGCATTAGCAGATGAAACAAAAGAGCCGGTTGCTGTTTTGAAGTTAGAGGATATTTTCCATTATGATCGCGATTTCCGTGCAGAGCATGTTTTTGGAACTAAGGATCGCGCCCACCCCGGTGTTGACGCAATTTATCGTAGGATGGGGGACACGGCTTTAGCTGGACCGATTACTTTAGTCCGCCGGGTTCACTGGGGGCCATTTGAAAGTATACGAATGGAACCAAAAGACACATGGAAACTTTTTTATGAAGACAAAAAAATGAATTCGGTTGGTGGGTTCATCACGGGTGCAAACCCTCTACACCGCGGCCATGAATACATTCACCGTAATGCACTGGAAGAAATGGATGGAATTTTTGTTCAAGCTCTAGTGGAAATGGCAAAGCGTGAATATACAAGACATGAGTTCCGCATGTTATCATATCGTGCAGTGTTGGAGGAATATTATCCCAAGGAAAGAACTATGTTTGCACCACTGCGAGTGACATATATTTTCGCTGGTCCACGTGAAGCAGTTCTACATGCCTTGATTATGAAAAATTATGGCTGTACTCATGCATTAATTGGTCGTGACCATGCCGGTATTGGCGATTATTATGACAAATATGCAAGCCACACTATCTTTGATGAATTTACCCCCGATGAATTGGGGATAGATGTTCGCCTGTTCCATGAGGTATTTTATTGTACCCGTTGTGATAATCCGGCAACAGACCAAACATGTCCGCATGATGAGCGTTATCGTATCAATATTTCCGGAACTGGAATTCGTGAATTATTACGCTATGGTGTATTACCACCGAAAGAAATCGTTCGTCCAGAGTCTTCACGCATTGCAATGCAAGGTGTTCAGCCAAAAGGAGTGGATGAGAATGGTCTGGCAATCAATCCAGTTGGAAATACCATTAAGAAGATTTTCCCTTATTACCTTGAAAATACTCGTCTTGGCGGAACCAAGCGTAGAAAGCCACTGGAGGGGGAGCAGTTGACCATAGAGGATTTGGAAGCTGTTATCACCGATGTTCGTGATAATGCGGATCGAGTGTATAAAGATATTTTTGACGAATTTAGCTATGTAACTGATAATTTACGTCACGTCCAGCCAGAATGGGTTGCAGAAGCCCGCGAATCTATCCGCCACCAGCAAAAGATGGTTGTGGAAAATCTGGAAGAGAAGGTAGATAAGGCATTGGAGAAAGCTTCAGATGATTTTATGTATCAGGATAAATCTGAGGCAGAGAAAGAGCTGGAGGTTGCTAAACAAATCTTGGACGATATTCCTGCTGCGTTGCGTAAAGAAGAGCTGGAGTTTCGCACCTGGAATCCGCTGCCTTATAAGCGATATCGTAGTTAAGATGATATTAAATAGATTAAGAATGAAAATAGAAAGAACCTTTGAAGTATTGAATTTCAGGAAAACAAAAGAGGTAAACAATGAAGGATTGGTATCCATTTAGGTTGCAGAACATTTCCATTCGAGAAAAGGGCACTATCCCGAAGTAGTGATAAAAGTCCAATTTCTTAATTTTAATTGAGAAATTGGACTTTCTATATTTGTTACATCCTATTGTTTTGTATCTATTTAATTCTCTATTAACACCTTTATGCCTCTTACAAAATTTAAAATTAAATAGTAAACCCCAATCGCAGTAAAAACACAAATGATGATAAGCATTGTCGTTTGGTTTCCGACATTTATATTTAATACCAACGCCCCTATACCAATGAAAAGAGAAAGATAAGGAACCAAGTGTGTCCATAATGACTTTCCCGCATGGTGTCTCACATTCCCTGATGCCAAAATATATATAATGATCGGGAATAAAAATGGTGCAAAAAAGACACTAAAATAACATAAAGATGACAAAAGCTTATCCGCCTTCATACGATTCACCTCTTCTTATGATGAGATTAAAATGACTATGCCTTAGGAATCGCTATCGTCCTCCAACAACTGCTGGAGATCTTTTGGTATGTCATCACTTTCTACCTCTTCATAGGTAATGACCTCGCCTTTCTTGTAATAAATCCGTAAATAGGCATCATCTTTTAACTGATGATTACTCGTGAACTCGAGATTTTTGCCTTCACCATCTTCATTAAAGCCTTCCAATTCATATTTGTACCTGGAATTACCTTGTTCCGTATATTTTTCACCTTCATCTTGGATTTTCACATAATATTTATCCGAACCGATTGTTTGCATTTGTTGTGGACTGCATGTGGTCAGTAAAGCTAAAATGAGGCCCATGCATACGATAGGGAGTTGTTTCATTACGAACCCATCCTTTCCTGATTGTTGAAAAATACTAGATCGTAAACCAGAAATTGTGAGCCAGCTAATCAAAGGACTGATAGCGTGCGTCATAATCGTTCTTTTCCTAGTTCTGATCTCTTGATCCAACGATAATTCCATTATAAAGGGAAAATACGCACGCGAACATCGATTTTCCTTTCAATGCTCGTGGAAAACCTTACAATTTTGTTATGTTTTAAATTGCAGTTTATGTAAAACATCCGTGATGAAAACCGCTTTCAAAATAACTATACATCTAAAAATTTGAATCAGCACCAAATCTATGATTGAAATGAATGAATAAAAATGTAATGCTAGACTAGCTATCGCCTATATCAAAATTACATCTAATCTGTCAATCATAGATTTTGATTAAGAGCCATCATTTGAGGTGAAAAAAATGATCAGACCTAATCAAAAGAAAGGATTATTTCTTGTTATAACAGGAGCCACCTTTTGGGGTATCGGTGGTACTGTTTCACAAAAACTCTTTCAGCAGTATGCCATCGATGTCAATTGGCTCGTAACAATTCGCTTGCTCATCGCCGGTTTTTTACTTTTAGCCGTGCAGTGGGTTAGAAAAGACTATTCTGAGGTACTTGCTGTTTGGAAAAATAGGAAAACAGCCGTACAACTAATTATTTATGGAATAATTGGTATGCTTGGTGCTCAATACACATATATGGCATCGATTAATCACGGTAATGCTGCTGTTGCAACGTTATTACAATATCTCGCTCCCGTGATGATTATTATTTATTTAGTCATACGCAAACAGACTGTTTTAACACGCAACGATTTGTTGGCGGTAACGCTTGCTTTAATTGGCTGCTTTTTCCTATTAACAAATGGATACATATCACAGTTATCAGTGCCAGTCATTGCCATTATTTGGGGTGTTTTATCTGGACTAGCATTAGCCTTTTATACGTTATACGCTGTTCCTCTCCTTGCGCGATACGATACGCTTGTTATTGTAGGTTGGGCTATGATTATCGGCGGCTTGGCATTAAGCTTTATCCATCCTCCTTGGCAACTGGACTTTACAAATTTAACGTTGGAAATTTATTTATATCTCTTTTTTGTAATCATTTTCGGTACGATGATCGCATTTTGGTTCTATATTGAAAGTTTACAGCACCTTTCACCTAAACAAACAAGTCTTTTGGGCAGCCTGGAGCCTCTATCCGCTGTTTTAACAACAGTCATTTGGTTAAACGAGCCTTTTGGAATTTTCCAATGGATTGGTACAGCTTGTATTATTGGGATGACTTTATTAGTGGCATTAAATAAAGATTCTTAAAAAAGGTCAGCCAAAGCTACTGGCTGACCTTCCCTATTTTCCTCAAACGATTAGTTATTAAAAACCTCCATTGGAGACAACCCTACAAAATCAACAGTTATTCTGCTTCCTTTAGATTCACATGATCAACTGTTTGATCACTGCCAACGACAAAGTGAAGCTCATAATCACCCGTCTTATAAACATAGTCCATTTCATTTGTGTCGGGAACAGCAAGAATCGTATCAGCCTTGCCGATTTGTTCGCTTAATACGGCAGGTGTGATGCCTCCCAGGTTTTGTTGTCTTTCAACACCTGTACCAAAGTATCGTATTTCAGATACGGTATTGTCTTCGTTATAAGCGAATCCATATCCAGGATTCCCCATTTCCCAGTGGTACAAATCAAATTGACCGTCAACCTCCTGAGGATTGCCTAACTTTTCATGAATGTCCTCTTTTGTGCTTTCATTGATTCGAAATGCGTGATCCTCTCCAGGCATTTCACCGATAAAAGCATGATCGTAAATGTTATTTAAAGTTCCTGCTGCCTCCTGGTTGGTAATAGAAGAATGGATACCTGAAACTGAAGACGCAGGAACATTCGCATTGGAATCAGCAGCAGAAACAGATGATATCCCTGCTCCAGATATTGTAAGGACCAAAGCAACCGCACCTATTAACAAACCTTTTTTCGCATTCATATTATCTCTCCCCTCCAAAATCAATTTGTATTTAATCATTTTCCCTTCCATTTATTACTTAAAACATCGAAAATATAGAATTGTCCCACCCCTTTACCCAGGCTAACTAGGAAGAAAACACGGATAATTACATCTATTTTCCTTGCAATTTTGTCATGTTCTGCCGGTTTGGCTTTTAAGTGACTTTACATAATTAGCATTTGACTTGTAACGATCGGGCAGTTTTCCATATGTTGCTATTCTCCATATAAACTCCATGGGGCCGATCTTAAAATATTGAAACCAAATGGTGCTGTATATCATTTGGATAATCAAAATGACGATGGCAATGTTCATTAATGTCGTTTGATGCACGTCACCTGTTAAATGAAACAGATGACTCGCTAATAAAATCAAAGCAGTTTGAACAAGGTAGTTCGTTAAAGCCATTCTTCCCACATACTTTAAGGGTGCCAATAACTTTTGAATCATATTGTGACGGAGCAAGAGTGTTAACGACGTCACAAAGAATGCACTGACAAACGGGGCCGAGATGGAACTAGCTTGCTCCGATTTTCCGGTTTGTTCAGATAAGATATATTGAATATAAATAACCACAGGCAAAAGACAAAGGGAAGCAATTTGTACCCAACGAAATCCTTTTTGATAGGCCGTAATCCTCTCAAAAACCTTCCACTGCCCCATACATAAGCCAAGCAAGAACATCGGCAAGATCATAAAATAGCTTCCTCCGAGAAATACAGCAGGAACCATGAGTATTACAGCGGTTATAAAATTAGTGATTGGTTTTAATCGATAAAAAGGAATGAGAATGAATCCGAATATCGCATAGGGTAACAAAGCTTCTCCTGGCTGAAAATATTGATGAATCAACCCGAAAATCAATAGTGCGATCAGCCGCCTTATAAAAAGGATCTTACTTCGATCACCACGATTGACGGCTCGCGTAATGAAAATATAAAAACCAATCCCAAATAAAAAAGAAAAAATCATAAAGAACCGTTCTGATATTACATACTCCAAAATTTTACCCCAGATAAGGTTTGTATGAATGGAGGAGGGAAGTATAATCGGCCCAACATTCGCGAATATAATCCCCAATAATGCAAATCCACGCAAGAAATCCAAGGTATCAATCCGTTGTTTCATGTTAAAAATCCCCTCTCTTTACTTATCGGTGAACCTATAAAATGTCTAAACAAAACAGAAGCTAGAAGTGTACGATTTGATAGATCCAAAGGCGACTGTATCTCATCATCGTTTTGATTTCTGATCTAACTATAATTCCAATATGACAGGAAAACAGGAAAATAAATATCGATTTTCCTAACAATTCTGTCGTAAAACCTTACAATTTTGTCATTGTAAATAAAGTCTTTTACCTTTGGATGTGTAGAAGCCGCATTTTGGGCAAATAAAAGAATCCGTTTTTTGGAAAGGTTGACCAAAAACGGATTCTTTTATTGTGAACGAGTATAGGTTTTTCAAAAGGGTTGATTATTTTCTACCCTTGATATCTATTCTTTATGCCTTCTCTGAGTTTAGGTAATTTAAATAACAAGGTAACCGTTAATAATATAATGGCAGCTAAAGATCCCAAAAACTTATATTCAAAATTAATTAGGTCGAACCATAGCATACTCACTGGAAACATTATAATGAGCATTAACCCCCCCTTACCCTTACTAAACAATATAGTCCAATGCCGACACACTTTTTTTCGGTAAAGGGACAAGAGTGGGGTACCGTTACTTAATATCCCGCTGCCTCTGTATACAACTAATTTAACCCCACCACATCAAACAAACAAATATCAACCATGAGGATACGCAAAAACCTATAATTCCAAAGACAATAATATAAATAAAACTATACCTATTATCAAATCTCATTATGTATGCTAACAATGGAACGGCTATGTATATTAAAACACTAATAACCGTAAAAATGGTTAAGCTGGATATTAGTATCGCACTATTTCCGTTAACCGAAATTTGCTCATCTACAAAATAAGCCAAAGATTACCCATATATTCCCAGCACAGTAGCAATTAGCATTTATATCCAAATAATAAAATGCCTCTTTTTCAAAACTTGAATCCCCTTTTTATTCTACATATAAATGAATTGGGTTATTCGGCTAAACCGCCGCCATTGATAGAAGATTCTATACTCAAACAACCTTACTTCCTTGCGTCACTAATCTACAATGTTCTTTTTCCATTTTGCATAAGTGTAAAATAATTGAACCACATAAATTCCCAACAACATAAGCATTGTAAGTAATTTTCTCCAGGACTCGATAGATAAAAAACACCAAATTGATGCTGTAACCAACAAGACAAATGGGCATAGCCACAATGTTCTAATGAATTTCCTTCTGTTTGAAAGGCTCCAATAATATAATTCAAATCCCTTATCCGTTTTTTTGTCCTTGTTATTATTAAAGCTTAAAAAAGTAATAAAGAATACAATAATAAACGCTATTAATGATTGCAAAAACTTCCATGACAATAAAAAGATGCCTAAGCCCACGACAAGGGCATTAAAACCACTTATTATAAATTTCTTTAATCGTCTGTCTTCCATTTGAAAAATCCTTTCAGTAGAAAACTTTCCAGTGCAAAGGTCGTTGTTATGAGCATTAATAGCTCCGAGTTCATTTCTAAAATGGTCCGAAAATGTTAATTAGGGCGCTTTTTTCTTCTGGTAAAATTCTGATTGTAAACACTTTATTCCAATTTATTTTTTATCATTCTCTAAGTCATCAACCCTTTTTTAAAGTTCTGCAATTTGTCTTTTACTCACCTCAACTTCTCCTCCCTTTTTAAACACGCACTTTAATGGACCATCTTTTAAAAGCATTATGCGCAATCAGCTGATAACCATCATGATAATCACAATAAACAAAAGAATTAAGTAGATTTTTGAAAAGAGTTTGTCAGATAATTTTTGAGCCCAGGACCTTCCAATAGGTACACCAATAAAGCCTCCGATTGTAAACCCAATAAGCGCGGGTAAGTATATAAACCCTACAGTTGACGAAGGCATTACATCTATCTGCATACCCGTAATTAAATATGTAAAAGCTCCCACAATAGCAACTGGCAGACCTAATGGAGTAGCTAAAGCCACAGCGTGTATCATACGCATACCTCTGTTTCTAAGGTAAGGAATTGTCATTGTGCTTCCGCCAATACCTAACAAAGTTGAGAGAAAGCCAATGCCTATCCCAATAAAAGATGCTGAACTTTGTTTAGGCAGACGAAATGAATGTTCTTCCATTTCTACTGTGAACGATTTCTTGAATATGTTCGCAATCAAAACGTAAACTAATAGACCAATAAATGCAAACCTAAGGAAATCACTTTTAATGTAGACCGCAAGTACTCCGCCTATTAAAGAACCTATTGCAATATATCCTACTAATATTTTAAAGACTGACCATGTTACATTGCCTTTTTTGGCGTGATTATAAGTTGAATTAAATGAATTTATAATCATAACTGCTAATGATGTTCCTATAGCAGTATGCATTAAGTATTCGCCAGGAATAGAATCCGGCAAAAAAGCAAATAAGATAGGAACTACAACAAATCCACCCCCGAATCCAAACATGCTTGATAGAACGCCAATAATAATACCAATTAATGAATACATTAAAAATGAAAAACCCACTAAAAATCATCTCTCGCTTTATTAATATTAATGAAGGACTGTTCTTAGGTCCCCTTTTTAAAAGTTACAGTTAATCTGGGCGACTCTTAAAGTGGACCTCATTACTCTTCTCTTTTTTGTTGTCGAATGCTGGTTCCAATATAGCCAGTAGTAGTGCGACTATTAACTTTGTTTCCAAAGAAAGAGTAATACTTTTCATAAATGCATCAACTGTAACAATGACGAGCCAGTTTGACACAAATGCAAAAAGAACTTGTATCAAAAATGCTTTTATATTCCCTCTTGTATTTTTGATGGAAAGTTTCGCTATAGCATCAAAAAATAGGTCAGCCAAAAACCCTAAAATAAAAAAACTGACAACAAAAATAATCAATGACCAAATAGAATAATAGCGAACTCCAAGTAATTCAAAAACTCCTGCAAAACCAAAAAGGAAAATACCTAAAACAAAACCGATTACCGATATCATAAAAAATGTGAATCCGATAACGGTTGCTGCTTTTTCTGTGACATTCATATTTTTAAATGAATTATCGTTATGTTTAACCATTTATCAACAATCTATAGCTATTTACTTTCCGAATTCATACGTCATCTTCAAAAACTCAAAACGACTGCCATTTGTATCCTGCATGAAAGTCATAACGGATTCAAAGCCTGCTTTTTTGTAGACCTTTATGGCTCTCTCATTAAAAGTGGCAACCGAAAGCGTTATTGCTTTGGGGTTATATTTGGATATTGCATAATTTAGTCCAGCTTTAAGAAAATCTATACCCATACCCCTTCCAGTCAATTCGGGTTTCATTCCCAACCCAATATCAACGGAATCGCCTTCATTTTCAAAACAAAAGAACCCCCTTTCTTCATTGCCCTTTTCGACTATGTAATATTTATCCCCACGTTCTCGAGGATTCAACAATTCAGCTAGATCCCCCTCATCAGCCTCAAAATCATAAAAAGAATATTTCCCATCATAGTGCCAGTTCGAAGCAATGTTTTCTGCTTGCTCTTGTGACATTTTGTTAAAAGTATAACCCATGATAGCTCCTCCGATCAAAAATAGAAAACTAGTATCCGTATCTAAGTTAAGCGACCGATTAGGGGTTTCATGGTATTTTGCATCGAGACCCCTCTATATTAAGTTTAACATACGTTGCACTAACGCTAATGATATCTTTCGGGATGTTAGTGGCGTTTATTATGTCTGACAAAAACCATAAAAAATAATCCCTCATATGCGTTTTGACCAGCGCTGAGGGATTATTTTTCCTAAAGCTGCCTTGCCCTTCTTGATAGGGTTCGGTCTCGGTCGCTCCATGTATCAGCATGGGCGGTCTTTATTAGTGTATGCACTTATAAACTTTCTATGTTAATTAGACCACGAAATCAATGTTTGTACACATTTTCGTGCTCATCTGTTATTCTAATCACGTTGTTAATGATCAAATTTTTTCAATGGTTTCTTTGAGTCTTCTTAGGTTTGTGTATTTTCGATCAAGTCTTTAGTATACAAGAAAAGAACATTCTTTTTATTAGCATAACATGCAATTATTAAGAAAAGTGCCTTCCGAAGCTAATGTACTAGAAAATATTAATCTAAGAAAGCAAAGGTTTATCGAGAATACACAACCCATATGAGGGTCATAGAGGGCATTTTAATAGATGGATATAAAGCTCAAACGAATTGATAATAAGCTTTTAGGGGTTATGTTTGAAATTAAAAATCTCATCAAAAAAAAAGAAGGAAGGAATCAACACCTTTATTCATCCCTTATATTATTTTGGTCTGGCAGTTACCGAGGTAACAACATATGCCTTATTTGACTACCGTTTTTGTTCAGGCTATTTAATTTCGGCAACCCCGGTCCCCGACTCCGTTAGCAGTCCCCTTTATTTTTAAGGAGTAGCCAAATTAGAATTGGAAGTCACCATCTTTCATTAGCAGGGCTTCAGTACCACCTTCTTTAATACCCACTACTTTCATATCTTCGGTTCCAAAGGTCACATTGACTAACAGGATTGAAGTATTAAGGCCTGCTTCCTTCAACTCTTCCTCAGATAGGTTGCTGCCATTTTGAAGGTTAGAAGGGGAGGCGTTCCCGATTCCAATATGGCAGGCCGTATTTTCATCAAACAAGGTGTTGTAAAAGAGCGTATCTGCCTGAGCAAGAGGAGAATTGTTAGGGACCAAGGCAATTTCACCTAAATAACATGAACCTTCATCTGTTTCGATAAGACTTTGTAATGCTTCTTGTCCAGTGGCGGCATAATAGTCAGTAATCCGTCCATCTTTAAAGGTTAGGTAAAAATCATCGATGACGCATCCCCCATAGATAAGCGGTTTAGTGGCTACTAATTTGCCATTTACCTCATTTTTATGGGGGGCGGAAAATATTTCCTCTGTGGGAATGTTCGGAAAGAACGGTATTCCCTTTTTATCTATAACACCCCCGCAGATAAAGAAGTGATTTTTAGGCATACCGACTAATAAATCAGTTCCTCGGCTATTTGTAAAATGCAAGGCTTTAAACTGGCTGTCGTTTAGAAACTTTTTCCTGGACTCGAAGGCTCTGTCATGATTTTCCCAGTCTTTTATAGGATTTTTTCCATCTGCCCGAGCTCCATGTAAGATTAATTGCCATAATGATTGCAGAGCTTCTTCTTTACTTAAGTGAGGAAATACTTTAGTTGCCCATGCGAAGTACGGGACAGCTAGAAGACACCAGCGTACCTCGTGGGATCTAATCTTTGCGTAATGAGCCTTCAACTTGGTGCGAGAGGCCTTTTGGAAGCGGCTCATCCGTTTTGTGGAAACATCCTTAAAGACGTCTAAGTTTTCAGAAATAATATGGATATAAGCAGCACCCGCATCATCCCACTCCTTAAACCGAGCATCCTGCCAGTTAGGAAAATGTTCGATGGCATCATCCGCTGCATTTAAATAAAATTCTTTGGTAGACTGTTCATCTGTCCAATCCATAACCACATTTGAAGCCCCTGCCTCATAGGCTGCCGTTTGGATTAGACGTGCAAACGTTACATTTTTTATGTCACTATGAATAATCACTAATTGATTCTTTTGCACATTTACACCAGCTCGTACAGCAAGCTCTGCATACTTTTTCAACTGTTCTTCGCTAACAAGCTCATATATCCCTTTAATCATCACACACTCAGCTCCTACCTTTTTATTCCTTTATAAATAGAAAAAATTCAATTAACTAAGCTAATTCCAAAGTAACAGCACAAGGCTTTAATTATTTATTAAATTTAAAAAAGAACTATGCGTACCTTTTGACAAACCAAGAGGGGCGGGATGCGGCGAATGTGTCAACTCCTTAATTCCCGTTCGGGTCAGATCACTATCTCTGCGATTACCTTGACGCGTACCAGGTTTTCATTTTCTACAGTAGTCCTGGACTTTACCGAAAATGAAAAAAGAACCCTTTCACTACGGAAAAAGTTCTGCCCAATCTAAACACAATCTGCGACAATCGCGCCCGTATCTGGAATTGGCTAAACGCCCACTGTGTCAGCATTCTAATAGTTCCGTTGTTCAATCTACCCCTTGCTTTGTATCCCATATACCTTTCTGTTTACGTATATGGACGATTTGCCCAATGTGATATGTATTGTGAAGGGTAAGATGAGCCAGTTCTAATGCCCAATCATTGATTTTCTGATCGTCGCTTTTTTCCAACGACGTTCTCCATCCAGACATGATCTCATTGATTAATTTTACGGTGGACTCCCATGTTTGTTCATCAATATTTTTAAACGTTGAACTGTTACTTTCGGGACCATCAGAATTGGGGATGCTATTAAAGCGATTTAAATATCGTTGATTGTAAAAAGCTAAATGATTGACGATTCCCCATATCGAATTCACTGCTTGTCCGTCTCTACAGGATGCTTGTTCAGCTGTAAGGCCCTTTATTGCATTGTTAAGTGACACGAACCAAGTGTTTTGATCATAACAAGCCGTTAACTGTTGCAAAAAAACATTTTTCATATCCATAACGATCTTTCCCTCCTGGTTACTTTCTTAAGCTACATATTTCTATTCAAATAACCGAGATCTACTTGGCATTTCATCCAGGCTGCGTATAGCATTTTTAATCCTCTCTAATTGTCGAGCAGATATATCAGGTTCAAGCAAGGTAAATGCAATGTACTCATATATCCCTCTTAAATCTGAATCTGCTTGTTCCGTCAAAAATATTTTAAAATTCATATATTTTAATCTCTACGGATATCTGAAAAGGTACTCTCAACTGATTTTATGTTACCCTGTGTAAAATCCGCATATCCTTTTTCCAACTCAACGTTTAAGTCTTTTTCTGTTAAATCAAAGGCTCCCATAGGCTTATAGACTGGAAGTTTAACATCAAAAGGGATTCCCCTTTGCATAACAACCTGTTTCAAAAATATATTCACAGCGTTCGATACTGGAATACCCAATTGTCCCAAAACTTCCTCCGCCTGTTCCTTAAGCCCCGGTTCTCCTTACAAATAATATTAGGGTGTTGTGTGCACAAAAGCAATACATTGTATATAATTATTATAAATTTGGCCCTAATCCCTAATGTTAGGTAATGGATATTAATGGTAAATCCACCAGTTAGGTACACTTTATATTCCCTTTATCAGTGAAAAAAGGCTGTGAACATATAGCCACGTTCACAGCCTTTTTTTTCATTCAACCAAATCCTCACCAATAATTTTAACCTCACGTTCCAATCGAACACCAAATTTCTCTTTGACGGTTCGTTGGACAAAATGGATGAGATCAATATAGTGCTGAGCCGATGCATGATCCTTATTAACAATAAAACCGGCATGCTTTAAGGATACCTGAGCTCCGCCAATTTGCTTGCCTTGTAGATTACTATCCTGAATTAGCTTGCCAGCAAAATATCCAGGCGGCCGCTTAAATACACTCCCGCACGATGGATATTCCAGTGGCTGTTTTGATTCCCGTTTAAACGTTAAATCGTCCATCACCGCTTTAATCTCGTCATAGTTACCTGCTTGCATCTTGAAGGTTGCTTCCAGAACAATATAACCATTATCCGGAATATTACTGGAGCGGTACTCCAAGTCCAATTCATCTGCTGATAATGTTAGAAGATCTCCATCGCGATTGACAACAATGGTGCTTTCCAATACATCCTTGATTTCACCGCCATATGCTCCGGCATTCATAAATAATGCTCCGCCAACAGATCCGGGAATCCCACAGGCAAATTCCAGCCCAGTCAGTGTTTTACCTAAAGCATATCGGGATACATCGATAATCCGGGCACCACTTTGGGCAACAATGGTAGTATCATTAGAAGTAATAGATGCCAGTTTTTGCAAATTAAGGACGATGCCGCGGATGCCCCCGTCCTTGACGATTAAATTAGACCCATTTCCAAGCATGGTAAACGGGAGATTCTGCTTATTTGCCAGCCTAACGATTTTCTGTACTTGTTCATATGTTTCCGGTGTGACATAAAAATCCGCTTTCCCGCCTAAACGGGTATACGTATGATTTTTTAAGTGTTCATCAACCATCACATTATCCGCTGGTGTAATCTTAATTAATTCCTCATACGTATGATGATCATTTACCACTTAAACCATTCCTTCTATAAAGTAATTACGATTAGTTAATGTTCGCTGTTACAAGCTACAAAGCGGACATTTGAATTGCTAATACTTGCTAATACTATTGTAAGTGATCGTACCTAATCCTGCCACAAAAATGAGTAAATCATTTGGTCAACTTGAGTATTTTCATGCAGCTCACTGTGACCCAGGTAGTCGTTGTCGATTATTTTCTCCGTCAGACGGCTTTGCGGGATCATTGTTTTCAGTTTCCCAACACTTTCCGGTACAGCCACCGGATCCCCAGTACTACTAATACTTAGAACGTTTATATAATCAGGAATAGCCACAGCATTTTTTCTCAACAATTGTAATGCCGCGGAATTCGGTTTTAGATCCGTTGTCGCCGCATCATGGTTAATTTGAAAATAATAGCGATTATAAATCCCATTAAATGGGCTGCCAATTGTAATCAGTTTATTTGTAACCGGATATCGGGAGGTTTCCTGATATTCTTCCAGATATTTCAATGAAACAATACCACCCATCGAATGTCCGACAAGATTTACCGAATGGATATGATATTTTAGTTTTAATTGTTTCATTACCTTTGAAAGCCATCTTGTGGTATCTTCAAAACTTGCCCGGTTATTTTCGAAAACAACCTGCACTAAAATCGGTCGTTTCTCCTCCTTATTAAGCGAATATGTTTTCACATGTCCTTGTCGTGTCACATAGCAAATAAGTGCTTTATTTCCCCAATCATTTCGCTCAAACCGGTTCAACATCCCGCCAAAAGAATTCGCCGTTCCCTTATAACCATGAACAAATACTGTTACAGGAGGAAGTCCATGCTGGGAATTTGCACGGTGCGGAATGTACGTACCAATCGCTGCAATGAAAACAATCAAAACAGCCGATACAATATATATGATGTGTTTCTTTTTCAATTGCTCCTACTCTCCTGACAATAGTTCAATTTCATCTTTTTATTGTACCATCTTCAGCCAGATTTTTGTCGTTATAAATCGAATTTTTCATGACAAAATATAGCGTTTTGAATAGGAAGCAATCGTTTAATGGCTTCCAATTGAAATATTGGTAACCGTTATGTCCACTAGGTTATCATTGTAATAAAGTGAAACTTCATTCAGTAGGGGGTTTCCTTTCCCGCCACTGATCTAGAGGAACAAAGGCTGAATTCGCAACGTCCTGTTGCAACGCCTTTGTGACCTGTCTCCTGCAGGCTCGAACGGAATCAGGAATTTACGGGCTGTTTATCCCCCGCCTTTTAAGTTTTTGGTTACTCTCACTTATAGAGGCGGGGGTATTACAGCCCGTTAATGCGTGATAAATCAATGATCAATTTTGACGACTGGTGGTGAATCAAAATTTGCAATATTAAAGACATCGCTAAACGAGCTGGCGTATCCATTACAACAGTATCTAGAGTATTGAATAACCATCCCTATGTGAGTGAAGAAAAAAGAGCAAAGGTAAATAAAATTATTAAGGAATTGAACTATCATCAAAATTTAAACGCCGTTCATCTTGTAAAAGGGAAAACACTTACTTTAGGAGTTATCATCCCATATATTGACCATCCATACTTTCAATCCATGGTGGGAGGGATTATGGAAAAAGCGTTTGAGAATAACTATACAGTGCTTTGCTGTGCTACAAATTATAATAAAGAAGAAGAATTAAATTACTTGTTAATGCTTAAAAGAAAACAATTGGATGGTTTAATTATATGTTCCCATGCGAATGATTGGGAAACTATACTGCCATATACTATTTATGGCCCTATTATTAGTTGTGAATATGTAAAGGAATTACCTTGTGTTTATTTAGACCATTATGAGGCCGTTATGTCTGCTTTAGATTATTTAATAGATAAAGGACATCGAAAAATTGGATATTGTACAGGCAGAAAAAACAGTCTTAGCAGTACAATGCGCTTTTCAGCATTTAAGGAATCTCTAAGAAAGGTTAAGCGAAAAGCCTCAAATTCTTGGATATTCACAGATTGTTTTACAATGGATGATGGTAAAAAAGTTATTCAAAGGCTATACAGTGAAGGGGATTTCCCTACAGCCATCTTAGCAAACGGAGATGAGGTTGCTGCAGGTATGATTGTTCAGGCTAGGGTTTATGATATAAAAATTCCGACTGAATTATCGATTATAGGATTTGATAACGTCCCTATATCCGAGGCCCTTGGCTTGACAACTTTGGATCTAAATATAAAAAGAATTGGAGAACAAGCATTTCAGCTTTTCTTTGACGATACAAATAAGAAAATTAAGAACCCATTCCATCTTGTGAAACGTAACACAGTCTCCTCTCCTAGGAAATAAAAACTCCTTGATATGAAAATGTTTTCATCAATTAAACTCTTGATAGGAGTGAAAGATAAAAACATTTTCCATAATAAGGAGTTGAAGAAAGTGAAAAAATTAAATTCAATATTGATTTCCGGAGAGCAAATTAAGGAAAGGATAATGGGAACATTCGAAGTACACGGAAAAATGGGGATTGAATATAAATTTGGAGAAATCTTTGCAACTGATAAGCGACTAATTTGGTATATCAGTTATCCTTTTAGATTGGAGGATTTTGAAATATATAGTTACAATGATATTGAAAATGTAAATATACAGCATGCATCATTTACATTTAATAATAATATATCAATCAATGTAAAATGGGTAAACTATGGAGATGCCGAACAGTTTCTGAAAAAAATTTGCGATTTAGTTACACAAACAAAAAGCAAAAAGCAAGTACACTGTGCACATGATAATCAAACATGGGAAAAATTCCTCCTTATTTGCTATTGACTTTTACCGTATTAATTATTAGAATACTAGTTAACTTTAATTAAATAAAGTGTTAAAGCGATAAAGTTATAGAATAGGAGATTTTTTATGCTGCAGGTACAGAATCGGAATGCACTGCGCCAGGATGAATACCGGAAACAGGAATATGTATTGGATAAAATGAAACAACGATTTGCCACTTACGGTTATCGGCAAATTCAAACACCAGCATTTGAGGCCTATGATCTGTATCAATCCATTACCGGAACGATCCGTACAGAGGAAATGATCAAGGTGATTGCCCCGTCAGGAGAGATATTAGTCCTCCGACCAGATGTGACCATTCCGATTACCAGACGGGTGGCAGCGATGGAACAATTGCCTGAAGAGGATAAACGGCTTTTTTACATGTCCAATGTTTTTCGCACGGCTGGTCCAAATCAGAAATCTAACGAACAAATGCAAGCAGGTATTGAAAATTTTGAAACAGAATCGGCGGAATTGGATGCAGAAGTCATTGCATTAGCTGTTCATACATTACAGGACCTTGGTTTTGATCGTTTTAAACTGGTTATCGGTCATGCCGGGTTTTTCAAGGAATTATTAAGTCAAATTTCTATAACCGATCAAGAAGCGGAACAATTGCAGGCCATGATTCAGGCGAAAAACTTCTCCGAGATCGAGCCCTTTCTGAATAGGTTGTCAATTGATACACAAAGCAAAGATGCACTGCGACAGATGCCGTTATTGTATGGGACACCGGAAAAGGTAATTGCAAGGGCAGAATCCATTGCACTCAATCAACAGATGCGAAAAACGGTGCAAAGTATGGTGGATCTTTTAGAAGTATTAACGTTGTACAAGGTGGAACCGTTTATTTCCTTTGACCTGGGACTGATCAATCATATGAACTATTATTCCGATATCATTTTCCAGGGGTTTGTAGAGAATTTCGGAAAACCCGTTTTAATGGGCGGCCGGTACAATCACTTGGCAGAACAATTCAATCAGCCAATGCCGGCAATTGGTTTCGCCTTTGATATTGATTCGATTTCCGACATTATGGATCAGGCAGCCCTATTCCCGGATTTGCAGCCACCCTTCAATATTTACATGTATTATGTCAAGCGAAAACAGCAAGAAGCATTATCCACGGCACAACGATTACGCAATAACGGATTGCAAGTACGGGCAACAAAACTGGAAAGCTATGGGCACCATCAAACCAATGCTACAGCCATCTATTATAAAGAAACACAGAATTTCATCTGTTCCCCAGCCAAAACCATGGTATTCACCAAACAATCCGAATTGTTAGCGCTGCTGAAGGAGGAATTGAAATGGAATGTCTGACCATTGCCATGGCAAAAGGACGAACGGCTGAACAATCGATGAAACTGTTAAGGGGGGCTAATATTCATTTCCCCGACTTCCATGAAGAAACACGAAAATTGATTTTTTATGATGAAACGAAGCGCTTGAAGTTAGTCTATGTGAAAGCAGTTGATGTACCAACATATGTCGAAAAAGGTGCCGCTGACCTTGGCATTGTTGGTAAAGACAATATTGCGGAATCCCGGGCTGATGTTTACGAGATGATGGATCTTGACTTTGGTAACTGTCATTTTGTGGTTGCTGGCACAGATGATACTACCATCGAAACAAATCAAAAATTAGCGGTCGCTTCCAAATACACAAATGTTGCAAGTGCTTATTTTAAAAGCCGGCAAATTCCCATTGAAACCATAAAATTAAATGGCTCGGTGGAACTTGCCCCACTTGTCGGATTGGCAGACGTCATTGTTGATATTGTCGAAACCGGCACAACTTTAAAGGAAAATGGTCTGCACGTGATCGATACAATTGAATCAATCAGTACACGATTGATCGTTAATAAAGCCAGTTTAGCCACTAGATCCGAGCAAATCCATACCTTTATGGATCAACTGCATCATGCCTTGGAGGTGCAAAAGTAGATGAACATCCAAACTAAAGCGGACTATTTAGCAAAGAACGGAGAAAAAACGGATTCGCTTGAAGATCCCGCTCTTGATCAAGCCGTTTTAGACATTATTTCCGAAGTCAGGAAAAATAGCGATCAAGCATTATTTAACTATACGGAGCAATTTGATGGCGTAACGCTGACAGACCTCAAAGTTACCGAAGCAGAGATAGCTGCAGCAAAACAATCGGTGCCAACAGAATTGACGGAAGCATTGGAACTAGCAAAACAAAACATCACACGTTTTCATGAAGCACAAATCGAACGGTCCTGGTATCTGACCGATGAATCGGGGAATATGCTTGGCCAGAAAATCACCCCAATGGATCGGGTTGGCGTCTATATTCCGGGTGGGAAGGCAGCTTATCCATCAACGGTGCTAATGAATGTCATCCCGGCAAAATTAGCTGGCGTCAAATCAGTCATTATGGTTACACCACCACAACCAGATGGAAACGTAAATCCTTTTGTGCTGGCTGCCGCTGACGAAGCTGGTGTTGACCAAATTTACAAGGTTGGGGGTGCCCAGGCAATTGCAGCGCTGGCATACGGTACATCTACCATTAACAAAGTTGCCAAAATCGTTGGTCCGGGAAATGCCTATGTCGCCCGCGCTAAAAAATGGGTGTTCGGGGATGTGGCAATAGACATGATTGCCGGTCCGAGTGAAATCTGCATTGTCGCCGATGAAACAGCCAATCCAAGATTTGTCGCTGCCGATTTATTATCACAGGCTGAACATGATGAACGGGCACGGGCCATCTGTATCACAACAAGCGATACACTCGCCGAGGAAATCCAGACAGAGCTGGAAATACAGTTGGACTTCCTTGACCGCAAAGAGATTGCTCAAAAATCCCTGAATCAATATGGCAGCATCATTGTCACAAGCGGGGTTACTGAAGCATTGGATTTGGCAAACACCATCGCCCCGGAGCATTTGGAACTGCTGATTCAAAACCCGAATGAAAACGTCCACCGCGTGAAGCATGCCGGTGCAATTTTTCTCGGATCGTATTCACCGGAACCATTGGGTGATTACTTTGCCGGCCCGAATCATACCCTGCCAACAAGTGGAACGGCTATTTTTTCCTCCCCGCTCGGTGTGTATGATTTTGTCAAAAAATCGAGTTTGATTCAATATAATCAATCGTCCCTGTTCAATGCGGCTGATCAAATTATTACACTTGCCGAGGCAGAAGGGCTAACAGCACATGCCAATGCCATCAGGATAAGAAGAAAGGATGCTAATCATGCGAAATAGTTCGATTGAGCGTACAACAACTGAAACAGACATTCAATTACAATTCTCCGTTGATGGAACCGGAACAGCAAACATTGATTCCGGCGTTGGTTTCTTGGATCATATGCTGACACTAATGACCAGGCACGGGCTATTTGATATGGATCTTGCCTGTGCCGGCGATTTGACAGTTGATCAGCACCACACAGTGGAAGATATCGGCATCGTATTGGGGCAAGCAGTTGATGTGGCATTAGGAGAAAAAGCGGGCATTAAGCGCTATGCCACGATGACTACCCCAATGGATGAAGCCTTATCCACCCTTTCCCTGGATATTAGCGGGCGGCCCCATCTTGTATTCCATGTGGAAGGATTGAAAGACAAGATCGGGACGTTTGATACAGAGCTGGTCAAGGAATTTTTCCAGGGTTTTGTTAACCATGCCAAGGTAACCTTACATATTAACCTTGACTATGGTGAAAACAGCCATCACATAGTGGAGTCTATCTTCAAAGGTTTTGGCCGGGTATTGGATGAAGCAACCCTGGAAGATCCACGTATCAAAGGCATACGTTCAACAAAAGGATCACTTTAACACTTCTTGATTGGAAAAGAGGAATTATGCAAATGATTGCCATTATTGATTATGGGGCGGGCAATATAAAAAGCCTGCAGTCAGCATTGACCAAACTGGATATCGATTCCGCCTTGACAAGCAATCACCAAACCATCGCGGCAAGCAAGGCGATTATTTTGCCTGGTGTAGGGGCTTTTAAAGATGCGATGGCAGCACTTGACCAGCTTGGGCTAACAGCGGTTTTACAAGCTGAAGTGGCGAAAGGAAAACCGCTTCTGGGCATCTGTTTAGGTATGCAACTACTCTATGAAACAAGTTACGAGAACGGAGAATGGAAGGGATTGGGTCTCCTTAAGGGTTGCGTCGAGAAAATTGACGCTTCGGTAAAGGTGCCACATATGGGATGGAACACATTAACCCATCACCGCACCCATCCGATATTACAAGGGATCGACAGTGGTTCGTATGTATATTTTGTCCATTCCTACTATATCGACGCCAATCGTCAGGAAACGGTAAGCAGCACAGAATATGGCGGGCAAATTTCCGCCATTGTCAATCGGGAAAATATCATTGGCATGCAGTTTCATCCGGAGAAAAGCGGACCAATCGGATTGCAATTACTAAAAAACTTTGAGGAGATGATTTCATGATCCTATTTCCAGCCATCGACATACGAAACGGCAAGTGTGTCCGGCTGATCCAGGGTGATTACCAAAAGGAAAACATTTATCATGATTCACCAATTACTGTTGCAGCCAATTGGGAACAACAAGGAGCGGCATATTTGCATATTGTTGATCTTGACGGAGCTAAAACAGGAACAATGGTCAACGCGTCTATTATCCAATCGATTATCAAACAAACTTCCATACCTGTACAAATTGGCGGCGGTATTCGGTCGATGGAAACCGTAGAAACTTACTTATCGCTCGGTGTCAATCGGGTGATTATCGGAACAGCTGCTATTCGGGATCAAGCGTTTTTGCAGCAGGCAGTAGCTCGCTACGGTGATAAAATAGCCGTCTCCATCGATGCGCGAAATGGCTATGTAGCAACAAATGGATGGATTGATACGAGCGAGGTAAAGGCGATTGATTTAGTGCAGGAGTTAGCGAATATCGGGGTAAGAACAATCATTTATACCGATATTCAAAAAGATGGCATGCTTTCCGGTCCCAATTTTGCAGAATTAGAGACAATCAATACGGCAACATCCATTCATGTGATTGCATCTGGTGGTGTATCCAGTGAACAGGATATACAACGATTACAATCACTTGGGCTTTATGGCGCCATCATCGGTAAAGCATTATATGATGGAACATTGTCCTTATCCACATTACGAGAGAGGGTTTAACCATGCTTGCTAAACGAATTATTCCATGTTTGGATGTTGATAAAGGCAGGGTTGTCAAAGGAAGGAAGTTTCAGGAAATCCGTGATGTCGCTGATCCAGTTGAGCTGGCCAAACAATACAGTCTGAGTGGTGCCGATGAGCTTGTGTTCTATGATATTACAGCCTCGAATGAACAACGTGATATTTTTATCGAGATTGTTGAACAGGTTGCCAGTGAAATTAACATCCCGTTTACCGTCGGCGGTGGCCTGGGTTCGGTTGATGACATTTATCGTGTACTAAGGGCGGGAGCGGACAAAGTATCCTTAAACAGTGCCGCCGTTCGCAACCCTTCTTTGATTACCCAAGCCGCTGCCAAATTCGGCAGCCAATGTTTTGTTTTATCCATGGATGTAAAACGCGAAGGATCAAACTGGATGGTTTTTTTAAACGGAGGCAGAATCGATACTGGAATGGATGCGATTCAATGGGCAAAACGCGGCGAAGAACTTGGTGCTGGTGAAATCGTCGTTAATGCCATGGACACCGATGGGGTTAAAAATGGCTTTAACATTGCATTGACCAAAACAATTGCCGAAACAGTTAACATTCCGGTTGTTGCCAGTGGTGGTGCTGGTGAAGCAAAACACTTCGCAGCTGTTCTCCAGGAAGGAAAGGCGGATGCTGCACTTGCTGCCTCGGTTTTTCATTACGGTGAAATAAAGATACCGGAATTAAAGCAATACCTTGCCGAAAATGGTATTACAATGAGGAGAGAGCTATCATGAACATAAATTTCGAGCAGATTGCATTTGATGAAGCAGGACTTATTCCCGCAATTATTCAGGACAGTGACACCGGAAAAGTCCTGACACTTGCCTATATGAATCTAGACGCCTTGAGAAAAACATTGGAAACAAAGGAAACATGGCTATATAGCCGCAGCCGCCAACAGCTATGGAACAAAGGAGAAACTTCCGGAAATAGACAAATGGTCAAAAGTGTTTCTTATGATTGCGACGGTGATGCGATATTAGTACAGGTAGAACCACTCGGGCCAGCCTGCCACACCGGAGAAGAAACTTGTTTTCATAACCAAGTCTATCAAGGCACTCCCAATCAATTTGCGATGATCAATGACCTCGTTGACATGATTAAACAGCGTCGGGAAAACCCCGTGGATGGTTCCTACACCACCTATTTGTTTCGCGAAGGCATTGACAAGGTGTTGAAAAAAGTTGGCGAGGAAACAAGTGAAGTGATTATCGGTGCAAAAAATGCGGATAACGAGGAATTAATTTGGGAAATCTCCGATCTGATTTATCACACCCTGATTCTGATGGACATACGTCAAGTTTCCCTTAGCGATATTAAACAGGAGCTGATGAAACGTCACATGCAAAAGGAAGGGATACGCAGTGAGTCAATTTTGGAGTGAGATGGCATCAAGAGCCGAACCTTATGTACCTGGCGAGCAATCAGAGGTAGCGGATATCATCAAACTTAATACAAACGAAAATCCCTACCCTCCCTCGCCAAGGGTCAGTAAGGCAATCGCCGAGGAGATAGAACGCAAACTGCAATTATACCCCAGCCCAACCGTTGATACGATAAAGGAAAAGGTCGCCCGGCAATATCAATTACAAAAGGAAAATGTTTTTGTCGGCAATGGCTCTGATGAAGTGCTGGGATTTGCCTTTATGGCTTTTTTTGACCAAGATAAGACAATCCGCTTTCCGGAGATTACCTATAGTTTTTATCCGGTATATGCCAAGCTGTTTGGCATCCCATATGAAACCATCTCACTAAAGCGTGACTTTACCATTGTACCGGAAGATTATTTTCAATCGGAAGGCGGCGTTATTTTTCCAAATCCAAATGCACCGACAGGGATCTATCTTGAGCTTGGCCATGTGATTGATATCGTGGAGAGTAACCCGGATCAAGTTGTCATTGTTGATGAAGCATACATTGATTTTGCCGGGGAGTCAGCCGCTTCACTGGTGAACACCTATGAAAATTTGCTCGTTGTCCAAACCATGTCCAAATCACGGTCACTCGCCGGGCTAAGGGTGGGCTATGCCTTGGGAAGTGAGGACTTAATCAAAGGACTAAACCGGATTAAAAATTCTTTTAACTCCTACACATTGGATCGACTGGCAATCGCCGGGGCAGAAGCAGCATTGGATGATCAGAAATATTTTGATATGCGGGTACAGCAAGTCATCGAAACCCGGGAATGGGTAACCAGCCGTATGAAGCAACTTGGTTTTATGGTGCTCCCATCCAAGACAAACTTCATCTTAGTCAGTCACTACAAATTTCCGGCAAAAGCACTTTATGAAAGGTTAAAAGCCTGCAACGTGTTAGTCCGTTACTTTGACAAGCCGAAAATTACTAATTATTTACGGATTACGATTGGAACAGATGCGGATATGCGAACCTGTTTGGAGCGAATTGACAAGGTAATGACAGAACTTGCGGCGGATGTAGTACATTCGTGATCGTTTTAGTTTGTATAAAAAAGGGCCTCTGCCGGAAATAGCAGGGGTCCTATGTTTTTGATCCTTAATCAGGAGTATGAGGCTAGCTCCAACAACATGAATGGGTTCCAAAATTTGGGAATCACGGTTTAATGTGTGAAAATTACCGTATCATGATCACAAATCGCCGTATAATCGGCTGAAATCGCCGTATCAATTACGCAAGCCGTCGATGAGGGTTGATATTCCAGCCATTTCGGTTGATATTCACGCGCACCGGGTTGATATCCTGCCTTCTCTGGTTGATATGCACGCACAAGAGGTTGATATCCGCTTTAAACTGGTCGATTTGCACGCACAAGAGGTTGATATCCCGCTTAAACTGGTTGATATGCGTAAACCAAAAGATCCTCTGTTTGCGATGCTATCTTTATCTAAGCAGTTCCGGTATCTACCCCGAGTCAACTGTGTTTTACAGTCACAGCATAGACAGCGCTAAACGAACAACTTAATGGCTTAGATCATATTTTTAACATCGGCGTTTTTTTGCAGTTTGTCAATTTTCTTTTGCAATTCTTCACTTTGTTTTTGTTGCTCCAATTGATCTTTGATTTGATCTTTGACATCCTTCAATTTAGGAATATCCTCATTTTGTTCTTTCATCTGGTCGTAATACTCTTTCACATCATCATTGGACACATCAGCTTTCGGTAGTTCCTTATCCATATATTTATCTACAATCATCTCGAAAGTCAGCTGGTTTTTGTAACCTTTTTCACTAAGATTGTATTGATCGAGTACCGCCTGAAACTGGTCTTCATTTTGCGATTTCATTTTATCGAATTCCTTGTCAACATCATCATCAGAAACGGTAATTCCTTTGTCATTCGCATCCTGTTTTACCAATTCCTGTTGAATCAGGACGTTCATAGCTTGATCTTTCAGTTGATCCTTATCACTAACATCCTGACCATATTGATGCATGGCTACTTTCGTTTGTGCGTATACATCATTATATTGCTCACCTTTTATTTTTGTATCATTTACCTGTGCGACCACATCATCTTTGTCCACTTTTTCGTCATCCGAAACCGTTACATCTTCCTCTTGTTGCGCCTGTTGTGATTTTTCCTGTTGTTCCGTTTTTGCTTTATCGTCATTTTGCTTTGCCTTTTCCGAACTTGAATCATCGGAATCATTTCCACATGCGGCTAACAAACCTACTATACTAAGTGTCAAAACGAGCATGACTAATTTTTTCATTAGATTTTCCCTCATTTCCTTGGTTGTCTTATCATTCAAACATACATTCATGCTATATAGCAAGGCATTAATTTTGGGTGATCGCGAAAGAAACGCATGATGGCGGGCTTAGAAGGGGCTATTAACAATTCAATGACAGGCATGCCTATTTTCTGCCACAAAATCAGGGACAGTCCTCACCACTTTAACGAATTTGCGTGGCGGGAGACTGTCCCCAAATATTTACTCCAGGCTGTCTGAAACTTCTTTAATCATTTCTTGTACAGACACAAGTCCGCCACCGGAGAGATACCAGAATTCTGGATTTAGATACGTAATATCATCATTTTTATATGCCTTCGTATCTTTCATGAGTTTATTTTCAACAATTTTCTTAGCGGATGGTTCCCCGCCAGTTACAACGGCTCCTCGATCGACAACATATAACAAATCGGGATCCTGCTTTCTTACATATTCAAAGGAAACATTCTGGCCATGTACGGAAGCCTCAATGTTTTCGTCCACTGCAGGAATGCCAAATACGTCGTGGATCAGCCCAAAACGTGACTTCGGACCATATGCGCTGATTTTATCATCATTCGCCAGCACGATTAGTGCTTTCTTATCGATCCCTTCCGCTTTTTCTTCTAACTTCGCGATGGAATCATCAATATCAGCAAGTTCCTGGTCAATTTCATCTTCTTTGCCAAATATTTCACCGACTGTTTCCATATTTTCTTTGAACGAATCCATGTAACGTGCGGTATCTATCCCAAGATATACGGTTGGTGCTATTTCTTGCAGTTGGTCATAAACATCTGATTGACGACCGGAGATAATAATTAAATCCGGATCCACTTCAGCAATCTTTTCAAAATCAGGTTCTTTTAAACTGCCGACATTTTCATAATCGTTGCTTTTATATTTATCCAGATACGTTGGAATATTGCCTTGTGGAACCCCGGCAACCTTAATGCCAAGTTCATCCAATGTATCTAATATACCATAATCAAACACAACTACTTTCTTCGGGTTCTTTGGCACTTTTGTTTCACCTAGTTCATGCTTGATGGTAAGGGTGGAATCTTCCTTGTCCCCTGTATCATCTGTTTTTTCTGCTGAATCATTGGAACCACAAGCTGCTATCATAACAGCCAGAAAACCCATTACTACAACAAGTGCAAGTTTCTTCATATGGTTAAACTCCTTGTATATGATGTTATACTTCCTCAGCTTTTAAAAATAAACACAAATCCGCTGGTTATCAATCTCTTTTATATCAATATCCATATCGTAAATATCTTTTAACACACATCGGTCAATTACATCACAGGTTGGACCTTGTTTTACAATCTTTCCGTCTTTTAAAGCGACAATGTTGTCAGAGTAACAAGATGCGAAATTGATATCATGAATGACAATAACAATGGTTTTGCCCATTTCGTTAACAAGACGGCGCAATGTTTTCATAATCGATACGGAATGACGCATATCCAAATTATTCAACGGTTCATCAAGCAGAATATATTCGGTATCCTGGGCAATAACCATGGCAATGTGTGCACGTTGACGTTGACCGCCACTAAGTTCATCCAAAAATTGATGTTGCATATCGCGAAGTTCCATGTAATCGATCGCTTCCTCAACCTTATCCCAATCCGCTTGCTTCAGCCTCCCTTGTGAATAAGGAAAACGGCCAAACGACACGAGTTCCCTAACCGTCAGCTTCAGATTGATGGCATTGGATTGTTTGAGTATGGAAATTTTCTTCGCCAGTTCTTTATTTTTTGTTTGCAAAATGTCCTGCCCATCAATTGTAATTTCACCATCATCTTTTGCAATCAGTCGGCTAATCATTGAGATTAATGTACTCTTTCCTGCACCATTAGGGCCAATAAATGATGTGATCTTTCCCTTTTCAATTTTAATGGACACATCATCAACAACCTTTTTTTGGTTATATTTTTTTAATACATGTTTAATATCTACCATGATTTATTCTCCTTTAACAAAAGATATATGAAATACACACCGCCGATAAAATTGATGATCACGCTGACGGTTGTTTCAAAGCTGAAAACCTTCTCGACAATAAACTGCCCGCCCAGCAGCGCAATAATACTAATTAACACCGATCCAATAATAATATAAAAATGCCGGTACGTTTTTAGAAATTCATACGCCACGTTAACGACCAGCAAACCTAAAAAGGTAATCGGCCCAACTAATGCAGTGGAGATTGAGATTAACACTGCAACAATGATTAATAACCGTTTGACTACATAATCGTATGGGACACCCAGATTAATTGCGTTGTCTTTGCCCAATGCCAGCACATCGAGGTATTTATAAAAATGCATGAAGTACAACGTAATCAATACAATCATGATAACTGACATATAAACAAGATCTGTGTTCACATTATTAATACTGGCAAACATTTTATCCTGGGCAACCATGAATTCATTCGGGTCGATCAATACTTGCATAAATGAAGTAAAGCTGCCAAAAAAGGTTCCTAAAATCATACCAATTAATAACAGGAAGTAAATGTTATTCTTTTCTCCCCGAAACAGCCATCGGTAAAGGATCAAAGCGAACAGAACCATGATGACAATGGAGAATAGATAATTTAGTTTACTGCTCATCATGATGAGTGATTTGGATCCAAATATAAAAATCGTAACCGTTTGAATTAACAAATATAGTGAATCCAGTCCAAGCACACTCGGTGTTAATATCCGGTTATTGGTAATGGTCATGAAGATCGTGGTTGAAAAGGCAATCGCCCCGCCAGTAAGGATAATCGCGACAACCTTAATCATTCTTCTTGGCAAAATGTAACCAATATTTCCACTTAGGTCATATAAGATAAACAGGGCGGCTAGTAATGCTGCGATTAGACTTAAGATAATTGTCTTTTTCTTATAATCCATATTTCTTTCTCCTTACTAATAGATAGATAAATACCCCGCTACCTATCACTCCAACCGTTAAACTAATTGGAATTTCATAAGGATAGATAATAACCCTGCCAATGATATCGCAGACTAAAACAAAGATTGCCCCCAGCAATGCAGTATGTAATAAGTTTTTTTTTAGATTATCTCCCTGATAAATGGTAACGATATTCGGAATGATTAATCCCAAAAAAGGAATCATACCGACTGACAATACGACCGATGCTGTAACAAGGGCAACAATGATCAGCCCAAGGTTTACCACCTGGCGATAATTAAGACCTAAGTTTTTGGAAAAGTCCTCCCCCATTCCGGCAATCGTAAATTTATTGGCGTAAAACGCAGCAATCAATAAAATTGGAATACTTACATACATCAACTCATAATTTCCGCTCATAATCATCGAAAAGTCGCCTTGCATCCAGGATGACATATTCTGGATTAGATTGTTTTGATAAGCGAAAAAAGTGGATACAGAGCTAATAATATTTCCAAACATTAAACCAATCAATGGAATGAATATAGCATCCTTAAATTTCACTTTCTCCAAAATCTTCATGAATACAAGTGTACCAAGCAATGCAAAGGCAAACGATACAAGCATTTTCTCCAGTTGAGTTGCTGATGTAAATATCATCATGGAGACAAGGATACCGAGTCGCGCTGAGTCAAGCGTTCCCGCGGTTGACGGGGAGACAAACTTATTTTTACTCAGTTGCTGCATAATCAAGCCGCATATACTCATGCTCATCCCGGCTATTAAAATACTAACAAGCCTGGGGAGCCTGCTGATGACCAAAACCTCTTTTTGATCTTCTGTCAGACTGAATATGTCGAGTAGAGAAACATCAGAAACCCCGACAAACACAGAAATAACAGAAAGAATGATTACCAATATAGCTAAATACCGTACCTTCATATCAAGACCTCTACTTCAAAAACGCGTTGTACTGCTATGGTGTCCGTTCGATTACAGCATGTTTATTTAGAATGATTATCACCTTCAAATTAATCTAATTAAGAATGATATTCATTATCAATTAGCCTGCATCTTTGATTATAGTCAAAAAAAACGTGCACGTCAATGGCATTTATGTAATATATATCACATTTTTGTGGCAATTCTTGTGATCGTTTGCGGAGGCGGGTACACGGTGACAAAAAAAGAAAACGAACCCGGATGAAGATGGTGACCATTTTCATCCGGGTTCGTTTTCATTAGCCGCATATTTCTATTCTTCTATCTCACAGCATCCATCATCCGTGCAATAGGTCGTTTTTGATTTTTTCGGGGTTAACGACTGTAATGTTGGTTGTTTACTTTCTTCTTCCCAGACTGTGTCCAGTACTTCGCTAAAAACTTCCGCCGGCTGTGCACCGGAGACCGCATATTTTTCATTAAAGACGAAAAACGGAACACCTTGTACACCGATCTCTTTTGCCTCTTCTTCATCCGCTTGAACTTTGGCAAGATAATCATCTGTTTGTAATAGTGTATTCACGGCCGAGGCCTCCAAGCCGACTTCTTCCGCCAGTTCCTTTAACGTTTCCTTGTCACCGATATGCTTACCATCCGTAAAATAGGCCTTTAGCAAGCGCTCGGTCATTTCCTTACCCTTACCTTGTTTTGCTGCATATTTGGCAACCCGGTGGGCATCAAGCGTATTGGTTGGTTTCATGGAGTCAAAGTTATATGTTAACCCAAGCTCGGCTGCCTGCTCGGCCATCTTATCATTCATACTTTTCGCTTGATCAATCGTCGAACCAAATTTCTCAGCCATTTGTTCATGAATCGTTTTTCCAGGATTTCTTTCAGCGTTTGGACTAAGCTCATAACTTTTATATTCAAGCGTGACTTTGTCTTGATGGGGAAATTGAGCCAATGCGTTTTCCAATCGGCGTTTTCCCATATAACAAAATGGACACACAAAATCAGACCAAATTTCAATTTTCATTTGTAAACACCTCATTCCACTGATTATTTTAGCACAAGAGAACTTTTTTCAAATAATGTTGTGCTCAAAAACAGTGGGGTGCCAATTAAAGGAAAGACCTCAACATTTAAATATAACGTCCATGGTCTGGAACAGCAATGTCATCAAAATTCTCAACAAGGTGCTGTAATCCTTCTGTTAATGCGTCTTTCTCCATATAATGTCCATGACCGGTTATCACCAATTCCGGATTTAGTTCTGCCAGCTTCTTCACTGATTCCTTGGCAGCATACCAATCGGTGGTCAAATATCTTGGCGGTCCATTCACCTCTTCTTTCTGCACTAACACTTTATAAAACGAATCCTGGCGCACCGTAATAAAAGCATCTCCTGCTATCAACGTACGGTCCTTTTCTCTATAAAACGATACATGTCCCGGACTATGGCCTGGGGTATGGATCCACTTCCAATCAGCCAGCCCCGGAATATGTTGATCCATTGGTAATGTTTCGATATGATTGCCCAGATTAATCGGCTCATTTGGATACATGGGAGAGATTTTTGCCAGGAACCCACCTTCCACTGTTCCGTCTGGTTCCGGGTAACTTTTTTCACCAGTCAGAAATGGCAGCTCCTTTTCATGCGCGTAAACAGGCACATCCCACGCTTTAAGCAAATCCACCAATCCTCCTACATGGTCAAAGTGTCCATGTGTCAATAGAATCGCCGTCGGTTTGCTGTCTTTTCCAAAACGCTCCTTCACAACCGAGCGAATTTCCGATGCTGAAAATGGCAGCCCAGCATCAATCAGATACCATTCCTCTGCATGGGGAGAACCAATAAAGCAAATATTCACGATCTGATCTGTATAATAATAAACGTCATCCCGTACTTCTTCTCCAGTGCCGCTTGCAATCGATGTCATTGGAATCATTTTGTTATCTTTACTTTTGTGCATGTCGTTGTCCATACATTCCACCTCCATTTGTTGATATTGTTTGGAGGGGAATGAAAAATATACTTGATTGATGGGCGGCCAAGCTTGGTTGTATTTCGTGATATTGTGGGCTGGTTGATATTTGATAGTATATGGTTGATGTTTTGTGGCTATAGGTTGATACTCCTTTGACATTGGTCGATATCAGCGTTTTCCGGTCGATTAGCAGTCTTTTTCGGTCGATAACTCGCACTACCCGGTCGATAGGCGATTGCTTTTGGTCGATCATTCACTACTCAAAGATAAAAATATTTAAAATCAATGCATTTCAACAGCAAAAACAAAAAGAAAGCTAAAGCCGCAATCAGCTTTAGCTTTCTCCCAACAGGGATCGTCCCATGATATTTACACGATCAGTATTTTGCAGCTCAGTAATGGACCTCACACCAATACCGAACATCACCATCTTCATTTCAAATTCAATTTGTTCCATCGTTTGCATGACTTTTTCAGCTGATTCGGTGGCGGATTCCAGTAATTGTCTGGCAAATCCGATCATATCCGCACCAATGGTCATTGCTTTTGCAGCATCCACACCTGTTTTCATGCCGCCACTTGCAACAATCGGTACATCAGGCAACTTGCTTTTTACTGAAACAATGCAGTCTTTCGTTGGATTTCCCCAGTTGTTAAATGCTTCGGCAGCCGACTTGCGTAATGGGTCTTTGGAACGGAGCTTTTCCACCTGACTCCATGATGTTCCACCGGCGCCAGCGACATCAATGAAGGAAACACCTGCATCGTATAATTTTTCCGCTACGATACCATCAATCCCAAAACCAACCTCCTTGACACCAACTGGAACGCTTAAGGATTGGCATACTTCTTTTATTTTTGGCAACAGATCTTTGAAGTTCAGATCTCCTTCATCTTGAACGATCTCCTGCAAGCTGTTTAAATGTAAATAAAGTGCATCCGCTTCCGTTAAATCAACAAGCCGCTGACATTCCTTGACGCCATACCCATAATTTAGTTGAACAGCACCAATATTGGCAATTAACGGAACTGTTTGCGCATGCTTGCGAATTAAAAAGGATTCTTTATATGCATCACTTTCAAGCAGTGCCCTTGTTGAACCAAGCCCAATTGCCCAGCCTCTCTTTTCCGCAGCCATTGCCAGGTTAGTGTTGATTTGTACCGCAAGTTCCGATCCGCCCGTCATGGAACTGACAAGAAACGGTGCCTTTATTGATTTATTTAAAAAGGTTGTATCCAGCTGAATGTCGGCAAAGTCGATTTCCGGTAATGCATTGTGTATAAATGAAATGCCTTCTAACCCCGTTGTTTTATTAACACCTTCCACATTCTCCGTTAAACATAGACGAATGTGTTCCGTTTTACGTTTGTTGATTCCTATATCCATGAAGATATCCTCCAATTTCACTGTTTTACGAACTATGTTATCCTCTTAATAGTCTACTTGTTTTCCAATTGGATGAAAAGAAAAACGACGCCTTGTCATCTCGTTTACTTTTATCTGGAAAAAGAACGACTCAAACGATTGGAAATGGAGTTTGCAGACCAGATTTTAAACACAGAACGTTAGCATCGATATCGGGGTAAAAGAGGGATCTTTGTTGAAGGCACAAGCAAAAGCGTTTGCCGAGATGGCACATAAGGGACAAACACGGAAAAGCTCTGGCGCACCATATATCACACATCCGATCCGGGTTGCCGAACAGTTGGAGCAAGCAGGTTTTTCCGAAGCATTGGTTTGTGCAGGCTATTTACATGATGTCGTTGAAGATACGCCCTACGACATAGAAGATATACAGCAGGCATTTGGCGCAAAGGTAGCCAACCTTGTTGCTGCACATACAGAGGACAAATCAAAATCATGGCAGGAACGAAAACAGCATACAATTGACACGATTAAGAATGCTGATAAGGAAGTCAAATATCTGATTGTTGCTGATAAATTAGATAATTTGCTCGAGTTGGAAAAGGACCTTGAACGTTTAGGCAATGAGGTATGGCTGCATTTTAATGCCGGGTTTGATGAGCAAAAATGGTATAACCAAGCGATTGCCAGAAATATGTATATCGGGCTTGCGACTGATGAGGTGCCAGCTTATTTCAATGAATTCGAGGCGCTAGTCGAGCGTGTATTTGGCTCAAATTAAGAGGAATTAGAGCCTGCACCAAATAATCGGGGAAGGCTCTAATCGCTTATCATCTATTTTTATATCTGCTTTTCAATTCCTTGGAGACTTTCTTCCATCTACCTTTTTCCTCCAGCCGGGCTTTTTGATCCTGCTTCCTCTTTTCAAACGCCAATTCCCGTTGCAGTTTCAAATAACATTGAAATCGTTCCGTTGATAATTCCCCGGATTTTAATGCTTCCTGTACGCGACATCCGGGCTCCGTATCATGCTGACAATCGGTAAATCGGCAATCCAGCGCCAATGCTTCTACATCCTGGAAGGTTGTATCAATAGCTGAATCCCCGTCCCACAGCTGCAATTCGCGCATTCCGGGGGTGTCGATTAACAACGAACCATTTGGCAAGATAAACATT
The DNA here is from genome assembly GCF_040812445.1 of Lentibacillus sp. L22. NCBI lineage: Bacteria > Bacillati > Bacillota > Bacilli > Caryophanales > Bacillaceae > Lentibacillus > Lentibacillus sp. L22. The sequence continues at coordinate 108,496 of NZ_JBFNXI010000004.1, forward strand.
TCCCGATGTGTGGTTGTATGACGCCCTTTGCTGTCAGCTTCCCTGATATCATTGGTTTCTTGTACCGTTTGACCATAGAGTTTGTTCACCAAAGTAGATTTACCGACACCAGATGACCCGAGCAGCGCAACCGTTTTATGCGGCTGCAAATAATCTGTCAATTCGTCCATACCTTCTCCTGTCATACTACTAATCGCGACAATTGGTACACCAATCGCCACCTCTTCTACCAAAGCAATAATCCGTACTACTTCTTCAGGTGAGGATTCGTCCAATTTTGTCAATACAATAACTGGAGATGCACCACTCTCATATGTTGCCAAAATATATCGTTCCATGCGTCGTACATTTACATCGTGGTTAAGGGAATTCACAATGAAAACTTGATCCATATTTGCTGCAACTATTTGGCCTTCCGTTTTCAAGCCAGCCGCCTGTCGAACAAACTGACTTTCTCGGGGCAAAACGCGATGAATGACCGCTTTTTGTTCCTCTTTTAACTTCTGAACTTCCACCCAATCCCCAACAGCGGGAAAATCAAGTGAAGCAGCCGCCTGATTTAAAAACTTTCCACTTAGATGGGAAAAATATTCTATTTCCCCATCCGAAATTCGATAACTATCTCTTTGCACAGCAATAACCCGTGCTAATCTGTCCATTTCAACATCTGTTATGGAATTGCACCATCCAAGACTTTCCAAACCGTTCAATTACATTTTCCTCCTTAATTGTTGGAGGAAAAGTCTGTTACAACACCGACCGTTCCTCCACTTTGTTTTGTGTGTTTTGGTTTACAAAGATAGTATTAATTGCACTCATAAAACACCACTCCTTTCAAAATGGATGAACAAGCTAGTGTTAGTTTACACCATGCCATTACAAAATGCCAATTCCATTAAGTGAATTTTTAAACAAAACGCTATCGCATATGTCTCATGTTATGGATAGAATTGAGGAAATAGTCAATGTGGAAGGAAAACGCCTGGATTATCCATAAATCCAAGCGTTTTTTATTCGACAATAAACGACAAAATTCGGGAAGTGATAGGCACCCCCTACCGCTTATTCATCTCACTAGGCACAGAATTGTGACGCTGATTTCGATCTAAACCAGCAATTTTCTCCATATCTGCTTCACTCAGCTCAAAATCAAATACATCCAAGTTCTCAGCCATCCGCGAAGGTGTTACTGTTTTTGGAATGACCACAACATCGGATTGAAGGTGCCAGCGAAGGATTACTTGTGCCGGTGTTTTGCCATATTTACCGGCAATTTCTTTAATAACTTCATCTTTTAAAACATCGGTGCCATTCATTAATGGACTGTATGCTTCCAAACGGATACCATGCTGCTTGCAGAATTCTTTCAGTTCTTTCTGCTGTAAATATGGATGACATTCAACCTGATTAATGGCGGGTGTAATATCACATTCATCCATAATCCGTTGCAAATGCTCGATATCAAAGTTACAAACGCCAATCGCTTTGGTGCGCCCATCTTTGTATAACTGCTCCAATGCCTTGTATGTTTCAACATATTGGTCATACTTTGGTGTTGGCCAGTGGATCAAATAAAGATCTACATAATCAAGACCAAGTTTCTCCAAACTTTCATCCATTGCTTTCAATGTATTTTCATAGCCCTGATCACTATTCCATACCTTTGTGGTGATAAATAAATCGCTACGATCGATGGTGCTATCTGCCAATGCTTTTCCAACACCACGTTCATTGCCGTAGATTTTTGCAGTATCAATCGAGCGAAAACCAGCTTTTAACGCATTATCTACCGCTGTTGCTGCTTCATCTTCGGGAACTTTCCAAACCCCATATCCAAGTTGCGGCATACGAAGATCATTGTTTAGTGTTATGTATTGCATAACTGATCGCTTCCTTTCTTTGTTTATATCTTAAGACATTTCTAGAAGTGGAACAAAAATGCTATTCGTATTCATTCCCTTCATTTATAAAATGTAAACTATTTTAGTGTGGAAAACAGGGCTGATGTACTTTCCTCAGTAGAAATTAAAAAAGGATGTTATCGAGGTGTTGTTCTTGGTGGTGTTTATTTTTCTCCGGGGAACCTTATAGCTAGAATGATAATATCGTCTCCTTGCATTTCATAATAGAATTTAAATTTCCGGTGAATCATACGTGAAATCCCCTTACACTCTCCCCATTCATCAGTATATCGTCTAGTTAAAAAAGGATTCAAGAGGAGATCTTCAATTTCGGCTGACAACTTTTTTAAAAATATCCGCGTCTCCTCTTCGGTAAAATGTTCATTTCTGTAATGCTGAATTTTCTTCTTCGCCAGCTTAGATAACACTACTCGCTTCATTTGAAAAAATCCTTTTCATCAATAGATCGGATAAGTTCCTCTGTTGTTACATACTTCCCTTCCCTATATTCCCTTCTGCTTTCATTAATCATTTCCCTGAGTTCCTCGTCTTCTTCCATTTCCTCTTTAATGGTCTTTTCCCGTTCTTCACATGCCAGCGTGAACGTCCCTTTCCCGGGTACATAGAATTGGGAAACGGTATGTTCTTTATTCAGTTTATCAAGTTCTTCATACAGTTCTTCCGGTGTGTTTATATGCTTCAACATGAACACTCCTTATCCGTCATACACTAATGCCACCTTTCTTGCTTTCAAGTGTTAATAATGTATTCAGAATTTAAGCTAAGTATACTACCGTTAACCCGGTTGGTCAAAGTTATGGATTAGGCGCAAAATCTTGTTTCAGTAGCTTTCCACAGCACGTCTTTTTATTATTTTACAAATATTTGCTTTCATTTTTGAAAAAGCCTCCAACAACCCACATAAAAAAGCAATTTTCCTAAGATAAAATAAAAGCCAAAAAAATAAAACGAACGTGGATTCTCGCCACGTTCGTTTCCACCACTTACTATCGCGCATTCATCTCACTCGGCTCAGGACCTTTTCGCTGATTACGATCCAATTCAGCCATTTTCCGCATATCGACATCACTTAATTCAAAATCGAATACATCGAAGTTTTCTTCAATACGTGATGGTGTGACCGATTTCGGAATCACGATGTTGTTGTATTGCAAGTGCCAGCGAATAATCACTTGTGCTGGTGTTTTGCCATATTGATCAGCAATTGCTTTAACTTCTTCACTGTTCAACACATCGCCACCGCTCATTAATGGGCTCCATGCTTCCAAGTAGATGCCATGCTTTTTACAGAAATTTTTCAATTCCTTTTGCTGTAAGTATGGATGGCACTCGACTTGGTTTACTGCTGGTATCACTTCACATTCATCTAATAAACGTTGCAAGTGTTCTATGTCGAAATTACACACGCCAATCGCTTTGACACGGCCATCCTTGTAGAGTTTCTCCATCGCCTTATAGGTTTCTACATATTCGCCATATTTTGGTGTTGGCCAGTGGATTAAATAGAGGTCAACATAATCAAGACCCAATCTTTCCAGGCTGGCATCAAACGCTTTTAAGGTGTTCTCGTATCCGTGATCACTATTCCAGACTTTAGTTGTAATGAAAAGATCTTCACGGGCTATATCCGTTTTTGCCAGCGCTCGCCCTACTCCATGTTCATTTTCATAAACTTTCGCAGTATCAATGGAACGATAGCCAACCTCCAGCGCTTTGGTTACTGCAGGGGTTGCTTCTTCATCTGGTACTTGCCACACACCAAAGCCCAGCTGCGGCATCTTTAGGTCATTGTTTAGTGTTACATATTGCATGTTGTGTCGCTTCCTTTCCTGCTGTGATGTAATTTAGTTTAACATATATTGGGACAGAGGTCCGGTTCTTGTGCCTGCTTTGGTAGATAATGGTGGGACAAGGTGCCTGTTCCCCTTTGTCTCCCTATTTTTTACGTTTTTCTCTGGCAAAGGTATAGTTTCCTTCATATCTAGTTAGCTTTTCATCAGAGAGCCAGTAGGTTATTGGGAACAATCGATCGAGAAAATAACGGTCGTGGGAAACAGCAATAACGGTTCCGTCAAATTGCTCCAATGCTTCCTCCAATACTTCCTTTGATTCAATATCCAAATGGTTGGTTGGTTCATCAAGGATAAGCAAATTGTGACTTTGATGGACTAATTGTGCAAGCCTTAGTCGCATTTGTTCACCACCGCTTAAACTGCTTACTTTTTGAAAAACAGTTTTTCCATAAAACAGGAATTTTGCTAGCATCCCGCGAGCCGCCCCTTCTGTAACATGAACTTGATCGCGGAATTCATCCAATATTGTCCGTTCCCCATTCAGTTCAAGCATATGCTGGGAAAGGAATCCAACTGACAAATTACTACCCAATTTAACTGCGCCTTCGTCAGCCTCCACGGTTCCTAACACCATTTTCAATAGACTCGACTTTCCGCTTCCGTTTTCTCCGACAATCGCAACCCGGTCTTGAAAACGCACGTGCATATTTACTGCAGAAAATAACTCCTTTTCGTGGAATCTTTTGCTGACGTTTTCCATAACTAAGACATCTTTACCGCTACGTTTATTCATCTGAAAATCAAGATCGATCTTTTTCTGTTCCAGGACTGGCCTTTTCATGACTTCTATCTTGGCAAGTGCTTTTTCCATGCTTTTCGCCCGGCGATGCAGGCCAGCATTAGGTGGATTTGCCTGATTGGCCCACTCTTTTAACTTTTTAATGGTTTCTTTCATCTTTTTAATTTTCTTTTGTTGATCCTGATATTGCTGAAATTCCCGCATTAATCGTGCTTCACGTTCCTTTACATAATCTGTGTAATTGGTCGCGTAAGGAATAAGCTCACCTTGATCCATTTCAAAAATAGATGTGACGGTTTCATCCAAAAAGTAGCGATCATGTGACACAATTACAACTGTCCCTGCATATTGCTTGATAAAATCAGTCAACCATTCTATTGCGGATAAGTCCAAATGATTGGTCGGTTCATCAAGCAAAAGCAAATTTGGCTCTGTTAGTAGTAACTTGGCCAGACCAACCTTTGTACGCTCTCCGCCGCTCAATTGCTCCCAATTTTTTTCAGCTAAATTCGCTATTTGCAATCCACTCATTATTCGTCTAACCCGCGAATCAATTTCATACCCGCCAGCTTCCTGAAATTTCTCTTGCAAAGTCCCATATATTTCAACAATACGTGTTAATTGATTTGCATTTGTTTCGAGTGACATAGATCGTTCCAAATCTGTCATTTTTCTTTTCATCTCATTGATGGACGAAAATACATCATACAGTATTGCTACTACTTTCCGCTCGCGATCTACGTCAGGAGTTTGTTCTAAAAGCCCAACTGTTAAGCCTTTTTTCCAAGTAATCGTTCCCGATGCTGGTTCTGTTTTACGTGCCAGTAAATCGAGTAATGTTGTTTTACCTTCCCCATTTCTTCCAATTAAACCGATTCGATCCCCAAGATTTATTTCACATGTTACGTCACTAAAAATCGTATTCGCACCAAAAGTTTGTGTTACGTTTTGTAAGCTTGAAACAATCATTTCTCTTCCTCCGTAATGAAGAGACCTTCCCCCATTAAAAACAAAAAAGACGGCAGAGCAAACACTCCACCGCCGCATTAAAATTCCGTTCGTGGATAGATGTCTCTTACTGGTATTTTTTCCATATATTTCTATTAAAAAAGTACACACTCGTCCCTTGCATAGAAATATCGGAAAAAATTGCATAACGCGTCCAAAGGTACTCCCTAAACTTGGTTATGCCACTACCAGTATGATTCATCATATCCACCTCCTTTTGCTCATTTGTATTTAGTTTATGGGAAAAATGATTGGGAGTCAACCTTGGGAATTAATTGAAATGCCGTAAGATCAAATACACGCATACAATTTTGAATTGCTTGACTAACAATTGCTTTCCCTTTACTCTTACTCAGAGGCAGACGCTTGTGGTTTTTAATTTTTGAAAAGGAAGAGAAACATGACCAATAAGGAAAAAAATGCGGAAATGGTTAGTCAGTTTGTGGAAGTATTCAGATGTCCACTTTGTAAAGGGTCAATGAAGGTCGTTGATTTAAAAAGTCTCATGTGCTCGAACAATCATACATTTGATTTTGCTAAGCAAGGGTATATAAACATGCTGAACCATCCCTCCTCCAATCAATACAACAAGAATTTATTTGCAGCAAGGCATCAAATCATTATGAATAGCAACTTATATTCATTGCTGCATGAAAGGATTTCAAAAGTAATAATAGAATATGTAGCTGTATCTAATGAGCCGTTCATGATTCTTGATGCAGGATGTGGGGAGGGCTCACATTTACAAAGGGTTTTAGACGAATGCAAGGATGAAGCGATTATCGGAGTTGGTTTGGATATTTCAAAGGAAGGCATTAAGATGGCTGCCAGAGAATACCAAAAATCAATCTGGCTAGTCGGGGATTTAGCGAATTCACCATTAGCGAATCAATCGTGCCATGCCATCATTAACATACTTTCACCAGCAAATTATACAGATTTCAAAAGGATCCTGGCTTCGGATGGCCTTATAGTCAAAGTTGTTCCGCGTGCAAATTATCTAATAGAACTTCGGGAAACACTTTTCAATGATACAGCCAAGATGCTCTATAAAAATGATCAAACGGTGTCACTTTTTAAAAAGCATTTCCATCTGGTTAATAAATTTAAACTAAGCTATACCAAGGTGCTCAATCAAACGGAATTAATACATTTAGCTCAAATGTCTCCACTTGCCTGGAACGCGAAAAAAGAACAATTTGATACATTTTTTAATCAAGGTTCTTCTGAAATAACGGTTGATTTGGATATTTTGGTTGGAATGAACAAGTAAACAGGAGGAAATGATAGGGAAGGAAAACCTATGTATTGAGACGTGAAAATTGTGTGAAAAGGCGAGGGAATACCATGACAACTATTGTGCAATCGATCAATTATAATCAAGCACCTTATGCATTACAACGAGAGATTGCTGTTATGCTGCATAGGGTCTGGCCGGACGCTTGTCCAATGCCAGGGGCAACGATTCCGAAAGCGCACGATAAAGAACTTCATGCACGCTCATTTTATTCCTATATAGACGGAAAGTTGATCAGCTATGCAGGCGTGGTGCGCAAAACTATCAGGCACGATGGACAAACATTCAATATTGCTGGTCTTAGCAGTGTGGCTACTGATCCCGCGTACCGTGGCCAAGGGCTAGGTTTACGTACAGTCTCCGCCGCTACTCAATGGATTGAAAAACAAAGTGACATAGACTTTGGCATATTCACGTGTGAACCATCTTTAGCTATTTTCTATAATCGTGCCGGCGCTTGGTCTGTGGTGTCGGATGTGGCACTGATTGGAAGTCGGGATGAAGATGCTTTATCCAGCCAATCCTTGGACGTTGTTGTTCTAATGCGTCTGTTGTCAGAAAAAGCTAAGGCTTATGAACCGAGCTTGCGTCATACGACTATTAATCTTGATTTGCCTTGTGGTCAGTTTCTATAACAAACGGCATGCGACCTTCCGTCATCGGGCCGCTTAATAGTATTTGCGAAAAATGTAAAAATTAAGTTTGAATCAAAGGAGAAAGGTGTCGAAAAGGGAGAAACTGTTCCAACATTCACACCCTCTCTCATCCATCATTCCAAACAATTCTGCCACTTTGCTCCTCATGATCAACCTCAACATCAAAATCATGCTTACTATAGAAATACGTTAAACGATCAACATGGTCAAAATCACGGGCAACAATATCACCTGTTATATATTGGATATTCTTATCACGGGCCAGTTCTTTCAAATGATCCATAAGTACGGATCCATACCCTTTATTTTGCTCCCCTTTGATATCCGCAATATGCAGGGTATCCTCGCCTTTAAATTCCGCCTGGATTGCAGAATGCCAGTTACCACGAAATGGAGACTGACAATCGTGCAGCATCAACTGAAAAGTATCCGCTTTTTTATCCGCATAAATAATCACCAATTGTTCATCCCTAGCGTGGTCAATACTAATTACTTCTGACTTTTTCGCGATTTGTTTCATATTATTTTGCATCCGCGCTAATTGGATTTCCAATGTATCTAGTTCTTCTTTAATTTCCGCTTTGTCTTTTTCCTTTTCCAAAAAAACTGAGTAAACCAATTCTACACCTTCTCCTTAGCCTGTATAAACTATATTCGTTCATGTACACAATTTGTTATTGTACTAGAAGACAAGCTTGATTTTCAAGGGTGAATTTTGGGTGTTTGACATCCGGCAAAACAAAATTTATGAAAAATTAGTAAAAGTGGATTTTGGCTTATATTCTCCTTTACAAAACATAACTTTCCCTAAGACAAATTACCAAACTAGCTTCCAATTAGTATTAACCTTTATGTTCCCGTCTCACTGCCTTTCTCACTTATCCGGACTGGGTGCCAGACATGCAAGCAATTCTGAATGGTGTCCGTTCCTGGCACCCGAACAATTACGCGTGATACAAAAAACAATTCTTCGTATGATCATTCACCATTCCAGTCGCCTGCATAAACGCATAGCAAATCGTTGGGCCAACAAACTTGAATCCTCTTTTTTTCATGTCCTTACTCATTTGTTCTGATTCCTTCGTTGTAGCCGGAACATCGGCATGTGTCTCCCAGTGATTATTGATCGGCTGGCCGCCGACAAACTGCCAAATATACGAACGAAACGAGCCAAATTCATCCGCTATCCGGAGAAAGGCTTGTGCATTGGTAATGACGGAGCGTATTTTTCGTTCATTCCGGATAATCCCTTCATCTTGCAACAGCTCATTGACTTTATTCTCATCATATGCACTTACCTGCTTCGGATCAAACTGGTCAAAGGCAGCCCGATAATTTTCCCGGCGTTTTAGAATAGTAATCCAGCTAAGTCCTGCCTGTGCCCCTTCCAAACACAACATTTCAAACAGTTTCTGATCATCATATGTTGGCTGGCCCCATTCATGGTCATGGTAATCGATATAAATTGGGTCGGACGTTACCCAGTCACAGCGAGATTTCATGCTTGCATCTTTCATCCTTATTCCGCCTTTGTTTCTACTTTATTTTCCGGGTATGATATCCAATCACTAAAGCTTCCGGGATACAATTTCACATTTTCATAGCCAGCCATTTTCAGCGCTAACACATTTGGGCAAGCGGAAACACCAGACCCGCATGATACAATGATTTCATCCTTTTTCCCTAGTTTTGCAAAATGGGTTTGAAGTGCTTCCTTGCTTTTCCATTGTCCATCTTCTCCAAGCACATCTTTCCAAAAGTAATTTTTGGCACCTGGAATATGTCCCGCTTTTGCATACAGTGGTTCGGTTTTACCCAAGTAGCGATCTTCTGCGCGCGAATCCAATAATACAGCGGATCCATGGTTGACTTTCTCTTTTACCTCTTCCATATGCACAATCTCATTAGAACGGACAGACGGCTTAAATTGTTTTACAGTCGGGACCGGAACCTTATTTGTCACAACATGCCCTTCTTTCACCCATCTAGTTAAGCCACCATCCAGAATATGGGCATTATCATGGCCAGCGAAATACAGCAGCCACCATAATCTTGAGGCAAACATATCATTATCCTGATCATAAATCACCACTGTTGTATCCTGATCAATACCAACCTCACCCAATTTCTCAGCAAAATCATTCATATCTGGTAATGGATGATTTCCCCCGTGTTCCTGCACTGGACCTGCTAAATCTTTGTTCAAATCAAGGTAAACAGCTTCTGGAATATGACTTTCTTGATAGGCTTTTTCCCCCGCTTCAGAATCTGTCAGCGAAAAACGGACATCAACTACTGCCGTCTGTTCCGGATGCTGCTTCACCCGATTCTCGAGCCAATCCGGTGTTACTAAAACAGCCATTTGCAATCCCTCCCATAGTTATCTTTTGTTCATTCTATCATAACAATTTTCCCATAACATATTCATCTTTGAAGACTCCGTCAATATGTATGGAATGTTTTTTCATACCTTCTACCTCCCTGCTTCTTAAAGTAATTCAACAAACATCAAACGATTTCCTTCATAATATAATGCTGGGAAAAATTCAATTTGTTGTGATATGCTTATGTTAAGGAAAAAGGAGATGATCTGTATGAAGGATGAACTGATCAAACGATTCACTACATACGTCAAAGTTGATACACAATCAAATGAAGAAAATGAAACAACACCATCGACCACCGGCCAACTGGATCTGGCTAATATGCTTGTCGATGAACTGCGGCAGATTGGCATGGCCGATGTAACAATGGATGAGAACGGCTATGTGATGGCAACCCTTCCCGCCAATTCCGAAAAGGATGTACCAACGATCGGCTTCCTTGCCCACGTCGATACCGCAACCGACTTTACAGGGAAAAATGTCAATCCACAAATCATCGAAAACTTTGATGGCAATGATATTCAATTGAATGAAGATGTCGTGTTATCCACGAAAGATTTCCCTGAGCTTTCTGGCTACAAAGGACAAACACTGATTACAACTGATGGGACAACATTGCTAGGAGCGGATGACAAAGCAGGTGTGACGGAAATCATGACCGCTATGGCATATTTGATTAACCATCCGGAAATTAAACATGGACAAATCCGTGTTGCGTTTACTCCTGACGAAGAGATTGGCCGGGGACCACATAAATTTGATGTAGATCGCTTCAACGCTGATTTTGCCTATACGGTTGATGGCGGTCCGCTTGGTGAATTGCAATATGAAAGCTTTAATGCTGCCGCTGCTAAAATAAACTTTAAAGGAAATAGTGTTCACCCCGGAACAGCTAAAGATAAAATGGTGAATGCAGGACGCATGGCAGCCGAGTTTATTTGTAAGTTCCCAGAAAGTGAAACACCGGAACACACCGAAAAGTATGAAGGGTTTTTCCATTTAATCTCAGTCAGTGGAAATGTGGAAAATACCCAGGCCACCTTTATTATCCGGGACTTTGACAAGGATAACTTTGCCAGGCGAAAGGAAACAATGAAAGCAAACGTGCAAGCCATGAAAGATAAATATGGTGAAAACAGTCTCGAACTACAGATGAAAGATCAATACTATAATATGGGTGAAAAAATAAAACCGGTCAAGGAAATTGTCGATGTTGCTTATCAGGCCATGGAAAATCTGGATATTAAACCAATCGTCCAGCCTATCCGCGGTGGCACTGACGGATCGCAACTTTCGTACAAGGGACTTCCTACACCGAACCTATTTGCTGGCGGTGAGAACTTTCACGGGAAATATGAATACGTGTCCGTCGAAACAATGGAAAAAGCGACAAAAGTTATTGTAGAAATTTGCCGGTTGTTTGAAGAGAGAGGTTAAAGAAAGACAATCTTATACAAAGCTATTGAGCGTGGTAATATGCCACGCTCTTTACTGTGCTTATTTAAAAAAGAAACGCTTCAACTTTTTACGTTATGAAGGAAATGCTATCGAAAAACTTGTCGATATTTCCCGGGAAATAACAAGAATAATATTTTCGTTTGTCGAAATGAGGAACAAAAAGCGCATATACCATTGAAGGTATACACGCCATTCTCCCTGTTGTTACAGGTTATCATTATTGTCCGTATTATTTTGCTGCTCTTGATTAATGGAAGTATTATCAATTGTTTTATCAAATTTCTGCAGATATTTTGCTGCAAAATCTTTTCCTCCCAAACCAAAGGCAAGCCCAAACGCCAATGCTAATGCAGCAAGAAGTAAGATAAACGCACTATTTACGATAGTTGATGCAATTCCTAATTGAGATACTGCCATAAATGCTGCCAGAATCAAAATACTATACTTGGCAAAGCCTGCAAGCACACCAGTTGCCGGTCCATTTAACAGATGCAGCAATACTTTTTGCACCATCGAACCAAGTAATAAGGCAATACCCAAAATAAGCACTGCTGCCAGCACATTTGGCAGATAAGCAGTAATCGCGGTTGCGATTCCTACTAGGAAATCCAGCTGGATAAGATATAGCGCCTGCACGGTTAAGAAGAATATAATTAAAATCTGTACAATATAGCCAGCAATATACGATGGTGTCCATTTCTCCTGATCCACCACTTTATTATTGCTGACAGTGGAAATAAAACGATTAAATCCTAATCTAGCAAGATAACTGCTGACAAATTCGCCAATCAGCTTACCTAACCAGATTCCAACCAAAATTAAACCAATCGCAATCAAGATATTCGGAATCATCTGCACGACACTATGCAGCATGCCAATTGCCGGTTCCGTAATCCCTGCTAATTCCAATTGTTCTAAAGCGGAGATCGTAATCGGAATTAGAATAAGGATAAAAACAATGTTTCCGACAAATTTTGCAAAAGATGTCCCTTCAAATAAATTGGACAGCTTTAATTTTTGAATCCATTTTTCTGTACCTGCCGCATCTAATAATTTGGTTACCACACTGCGGACAATTTTGCCAACGAACCAGCCTACAGCAAAAATAAGTACCGCTGCAGCAAGTTTAGGGATAAAGTTTAAAATAGACGCCAACAGACCGCTAAACGGTTCGGCAACTCCCTGAATATTTAAAGCCTGCAGTACACCAGGAATAAATAGGAGTAAAATAAGGTAGAACGCAAACTTTCCGATTGTTTCGGTGGTTTTTCTAATACCTTCCTCGGAGTCCGCAATCCCTATTTTAGAAAATAGACGCTGAATGCGCAGTTTCTTGCTTCCTTCAACAATCAGCCATTGGACAATGGTTGCAATGACCCAAGCCAATAGTAAAATCAACACTGCCTTCACAACTGCCGGAATAAAATCTAAGAATGTGGAGATCAAATCCGATAATGGATTAGCAATCATCGTCAGATTCAGGATATTGAAGAATAAGATAAAGGCAACAATCAGCAGTATGTAATAAACTGCTTTTGCGATAAACCTTTCTGACTTCACAGGCTCCCCTTTTAACCGGAACCGATTAAATAATTTATCATCCCATTTTGTTTTCTTTAAAGCCTTCTTTACTGTATTACTTACCAATTTAGCTATGAGCCATACGACAAGAAATACAATAAGTGCTATAACTACATTTTGAACTCCTGTCCAAAAATTCGTTGTAAAATAATCGTTCATAAAGTTTTCCATTGATTTATGCCCCTTTCTATACGGTTATAGTTACTGCTACCCGTCATCAAAAAGAGCTAAACCTATTTTTATTGACATCCTCCCCCACCTAAAATCTTCATTTTTGATACTTTTCTTCTTATTGTGATATTTAAAAACTTCAGCCACTTGGTTACTTAACTCATTTAATTTTTTTCGGTTATTATAGAATACATTTCTTATTTCTTGAGGAATAGTAAAAACCATATGACGATGTGTAACATTAAAGATCATTTCTTGTTGTTTATCCGACCAGTCATCGGTATACTTTTTTCCGCAACTATGACACAATCTGCTTTTACAGGTAAAACAAACGAATTTCGGTAAAGGATTTCCTTCACATCCTAAACATTCATATCGGGCATAACCTAAATCACGTGTACTGCAACGAATAGTCTTCTCAACAGTCTCTTTGATATGGTCACGATACGACTCAGGAAAACGATTCGAATGGAGTTCCCAGAAGCCTGCAAAATGATCTTTAAGAATTTCTTTAATAATCCCGGTTCCTTTTCTCATCTTTCTACTCCTCAAAGTAAGAACAATTAAATTTTAACATAAAAATTATCCACAACCGAGAAAATTTATAATTTTCTAGCCAATAAAAAAGTGCATCCTTGTACTCTCCAATATCCTGCCTAATGATGTAATATTGTCTGTAATTTTCAGTATTCAAATTGCCTTTACCACTGGAAAAATTTCTTTTTACGTCCCATTATCATGGTGCTATAATAGATAAAGTCGAAATTACAACTGGGACAAAGGAACCGTCCCTCTGTCCCGGTTGAGGGGAGATTTAATGTATGTTTAAAAGGTTGTTGCCCGCTGTTATGATGATTGTGGGGATTTTTATGTTGACGGCATGTGCAAACGATGAGTCAACTAGCAAAGAAAGTAGTAATGCGGATGAAACAAAATTTGTATTGCCTGATCCTGAACTAAGAAATGGTGCAAGTGGAAAAAAAGTAACCGAATTAAAACAGGTATTGTCAGAACTGGGTTATTCCTTGCCTGAAAGTGATACATTTGATGATGATACGACAATGGCCTTGAAAGACTTTCAATCGCAACAGGTGAAACTGGCGGCAACGGGGATTTATGATGCAGATACCAAACAGTGGCTTGAACGGGCACTGGATGGATCATTTACGATAAACCCTGGTAAAGGTCTTTCCCAAGATGCTGTCAATGCTGATAGTAACAAGACCATTACTGTTTCTAACCCGAAAGATACGCTGGTACTTGTCAATAAACACCATGCGTTACCCGCAGATTATGAACCGGACGATTTGGTTATTCCAGATGTTCGCTTTCCATTTACAGAGGATATCCCTAAAAAATATATGCGTAAAGAAGCAGCTGACGCATTGGAGGAATTGTTTGCGACTGGTGATGCGGCAGGGGTCAATTTATTCGGGCAATCTGGCTATCGTTCCCATGATCGGCAAAAATCCGTATTCGATGCCTACGTTGCAAAAGATGGTAAAGCCGCTGCCAATAAATACAGTGCACGACCTGGGGAGAGTGAACACCAAACAGGGCTTACCATGGATGTTACCAGTCCCGACATCAATTACGATATAGTGGAGGACTTCGCGGATACCAATGAGGGTAAATGGTTAAAGGATAACGCGCACAAGTACGGGTTTATTATCCGCTATCCAAAAGACAAAGTGGACATTACCGAATATCAATATGAACCGTGGCATATTCGTTATGTGGGAAAAGATGCTGCCAAGGTGATCTATGAAAAACATATCACCCTTGAAGAATATCTCGGCGCGGTGTAATCCCTGCCCTTTCACATATGTTTGAAACAGAACCTGCATCGTTCCTGGTGCAGGATTTTCTTTAACGAATCAATTCCATCTATATAAACAGAACAGCTAATGCCTGTTTAAAAGGTAATTAGCTGTTCAAATAATGTGAGACAAACTTTTTCGTTGCTGATCTATTTGACGATCTAATATCCGTAACCGCTCGACCGCTTCTCTATCATCCATTTTCCGGTAATGGTGGTTACCGCCATACTCTTCATCGGCTTCATCCGCACACGCAACAACATACTGCAATGGTTTTAATTCAAGGTTGCCTTCAGGTAAATAAGAATCAGTATGGAGTAAAATCGCAATTGCAATTTCCTTCGCAGCATGCCGATCTTCGCCAATTCGAATCAACAATTTATGCGCACGACTCGCTCCCTTAATCGCATGAATATCATTTTCCCGGTATAATTCATAATCCCATTCCCCATTGCTATACCATGTGTAGTGTCCCACATCATGCAGCAACGCGGCTTTGGTTGCTAAATCCGGATCAACACCGTACTTATTGGCAAAATGGTATGCATGTTCTGCAACCGCAACAGCATGGGCAACACCTGAGCGTTTCAAATACTTTTGCGCAATCGGGTGCGTGAAAATTTGTTCCAATGTAATTCGCTGCATATTAACGTCTCCTTTCTAAAAGATGGTAGCTACAAAAATATATTGTTTAATACAATAGCACGCAACGAGCTATATTGCAATCAAAAATGAACCTGAATTTGTTCCAGTGAAACATATGGGATTTATCCATTCGTGCTTTTTGAATGAGATTGAATGCTTTTGATTGGACGTACCGGATGCTTTATATTCCTTATATTGGATTGTAATGGCTTATTCCTATGAAGAAGCTTGTCTAAGGAATAAGCCCATGTTAACCTATCCAATTTGACATCCTGTAAGCATTTTTCAGCCTCCGCTTCCAACTGATAGCCATCGACCGCTAAAAACTGGTTATAAACATCATTGTACTTTTCCATTAAATCGGTTGTTGGATGGGTCAACTGTGATTGGATTTGCTCCAATTCCCGTTTTAACTGATAACGTTCTTCACTTGCTGTTTGCACATATTCCAGCACTGTCATGGACGCATCGACAACAGGATCTTGCTCCAGCACTCCCCATTGTTCAACACGTGGATACCCAGCAAAAAGTAAGTGCGTTGATTTAAATTCCTTTTTCGGGTACACTTTGACTGATAACAATTATCAATTAAAAATCCAAGCAGATAAATTAAAGGAGAGATTTTTGGTGGCAGAAACAAAAGAACGATCATCCATTGCGGAAGTGATCCGTGAACGACGCGCTGTTAAAAAAGGCTATAATGATAAACCTGTTACCAAAGAAACTGTACTGGAATTGCTGGAAGACGCTATTTGGGCGCCAACACATCAACTGCGGCAGCCATGGCGCTTTATTTTCATTGATCAGGAGCATAAATCAAGTTTCGCTAAACAAGTTGCTGCAACGTATCCGGAAGAACGTCAGGCAAATCGCGAAGAATATTTGAACGAGCCAAATGCCTTGCTTGCGGTTATTATGCAAGTACCAGAAAGCCAAAAGCAATATGATGAAAACTTTGGTGCGACTGCATGCATGATTGAAAATTTCTGGCTGCTGGCCTGGGAACAACAGCTTGGTGTGGTATGGAAAACAAATCCGCATATCTATGACCCAAAAATGAAAGAGATTCTAAATGTTGGTGATGATGAGAAAATTGTCGGGCTGCTGCATCTTGGCTATTTCGATAAAGAGCCGATTAAGAAGGATCGGATTTCGGTTGTGGAGAAGTTTTCGATGTTTGAGGGCTAAGTTTGATGCATAGTTTGCATACACATCAATTTTTAGTTCCACTGAAGAGGTATTGACTACTTATCAGATACCAAAAAATGTAACATATACGTTGAGATGGTGATTCCCAGTTTTAAAATTTCCATCTGAAATACTGCCGCATGAACACATCCTTTAAAGTTAACTGGGTTTATAATCCTTAGAGTTTAGTGCTCATGCGGTTTCTTATGCTTTTATTTGCATTAGTATGCAAAACCCCCATTTTTTGTATTTCACTAAAAGGAAATTTTCCCAAATACAGCTGTATAGACCTAAATAAATGGCAGTCCCTTGAAATACTTGAGAAAATATTTGTTTATAAGATATTAATATCCTAGAGGTTGATGAAAAATGAAAATTATTATACATACTCTAACAATATTATTAATACTTATCATTGTCTTTATCACTTTTGGATTCGTAGTAAGCAGGCACAATCTAAAGAAAAATAAGTACGACTTATTAAATTACCTTAAAAATCATAAGGAAATACTATCTATAACCCTGAAAGAAAATGGACAAGATACTTTGGCTATAAATCCAAATAAAAAAATTCCATTAGCAAGTACATTGAAAATAATAATAGCGTTTAATTTTGTTAAATGCGCGATGAATAATAAGTTTTCAGTCGTTGACAAAGTAAGGTTAAGTGAACTTGAAAAACTCTATATTAAAGATACAGATGGAGGAGCCCATTCCAATTGGAAAAAGTCCATAAATTCTCCTACTGAAGTATCTTTGTTGGAGGTAGCAAAAGGGATGATGCAATTTAGTTCTAATGCCTGTACGGACTTTTTAATAGATAAAATAGGAGTAGACGTTATTAATAAAAGTATCGAGGCACTTCAGTTAAATCACGATAAAATAACTTATTTAACTCCATCTGTCTTAATACCAGGGTATTTATCCGATAAACGTAAACTAGCTATAAACAAGATAGCAGCGATGAATAAGCAATCGTATCAGAATTTATCAAGTGAATTATTCGAGAAAATGAAAGCAGATGAAAGTGGTTATCTTGAAAAAAAAGCGACTAAAATGCTAGATCAGAAAATGCAGCTTCTAATTACGAATAAGATGGCGTCATCAACTACAAAACAATATGCCGACCTAATGTATAAGTTGGGAAATGAACTCTTAACCGAAGAGGAAAAAGAGATATTTAGTGAAATATTAATAGGCAAAAGCATAAAGAGTAACTATGATGACTATCTTTGGTATAAAGGTGGATCTACTTTATTTGTTTTAACTTCTGCACTGTACAAGGAATCTCAAAATACAACGCTGTCTTTTTCCTTATTTATCAAGGATGATACAGGTGGAGAACTATACTGGATAAGAAATATATTCAATGATTTTGTTATAAGTGTTGCCACAGATGCAGAGTTTAGAAAAAAGGTAAGGGAAATGGCAAACTAACGGATGTCTTCCTAGAAAAATACAGTATAAAATAGGAGCCAATTCAGTTTTATTCATGTTGTAATTTGCATAGAAACTTTCTTTTTACGATAAACTATCTTTGACAGAACAAGACTGATCTCATAAAGTATAATAAGTGGTATGGACACTATAATTTGCGTAACATAGTAAAAATGTCTAGCAAACACCCACATTTGCTAGACATTTATATCTTCAAACTTATCTATTCTTCATCCCAAACCGCACTCTTCAACATCTTATCATTTTCATGACGTTCAATCGCCAATTGAATCAACCGGTCTATTAATTCTGGATAAGAGATCCCGCTTACTTCCCACAACTTCGGATACATACTAATGCGAGTAAATCCTGGCAAGGTATTCACTTCATTGACGTAAACCTCACCTTGTTCAGTTAAGAAAAAGTCAACACGTGCAAGTCCCTCACACTGAAGGGCCTCAAATGCTTTAATGGCAGTTTGTTGTACTTTTGCCACCATCTCATCGGATAGCGAGGCCGGGATTGCCAATTCTGCTCCTGTTTCATCAATATATTTGGATTCATATGAATAAAATTCCGTGCGTGGCAGGATTTCACCAGGCAAGGAGGCAATCGGATCGCTGTTTCCAAGTACTGAGCACTCGACTTCCCGGCCAACAAGCCCTTCTTCAATGATTACCTTATGATCGTACTGAAATGCAGCTGCGATTCCAGCTTCAAATTCCTCTTTATTGGACACCTTGCTGACACCAACCGATGAGCCTTGATTAGCCGGTTTGATAAACATGGGTGTTCCTAATTGCGCAACAATATCTTCATAAACAATTTTATCTTTCTTAGATTTTTTGAATGCAAATCCCTTGGCCACGTTAATCCCGGCGGCTTCTAAAAGGCGTTTGGCGATCTCTTTATCCATACAGATGGAGGAACCTAGTACACTGGCTCCAACAAATGGCAGATTAGCAATGCGTAACATGCCTTGTAAACTACCGTCCTCGCCTAGCGTTCCGTGGACAATTGGAAATACCACATCTAACTGTTCCAGGTTCGCTGCATTGGTTGCATGAATCAGCTGCTTTCCATCTTCTCCTGGAACAATGGCTACATTTTCGTTTGATTTATTCAGCTGAATAAGCTTTGGATTTTCTGCGTTTAATAAGTAAGAAGATTGATCATTCAAATGCCATTTTCCCTGTTTATCAATCCCAAGCAACACGACATCATATTTATCTTTATCAATGGCATCTACAATATTTTTCGCTGACTGTAAGGACACCTCATGTTCGGCAGACTTCCCACCAAAAATAATTCCCACTTTTTTCTTTGTCATTATGGACTGAACTCCTTCTTTTTTTAAAAGTCGTATACTATATAAAATAGCATATTATAGCCTGTTTGCGACAGCCGAATGAGATTTTTAATGAAAATTACCTTGGATATGCCTGCTTAAGTTTTGGGTGTATATCTAATGAACAATAGGTGAAGAGGTATGTTGCAATATGTTTAATGTTCCAAGGTTACGCCGCAGATGAATATCATCCGATTGCTTATCAACGTAATGGCACCAACTATATTATAAATAACCGAACCTTATTTGAAAATGATCAGTCTATATTTTCCCCCTCGTTTATGTTCCGGCTATTTTGATCGTCAATACTTTTCAAAAATTATTTCAAAATCCCCCTTGACATTTCTCTCCGACTCCCCTATCATTAATTTCAACAATTCAAATGATGAACAGTGATGACGAAGAGTAGTAATCTTTCTAAACACGCCCAGAGAGCTGGTGGTTGGTGTAAACCAGTGGTGTTGGTTAGACGAATGGACTTCTGAACTTCCAAACCGAACCATAAATGCAGTAGGCTTTGGCGAATGTCTCATCGTTACAAGAGACAAATATTAAGGTTTGATGTGTGTTCAAAAAAAGGGTTT
Source organism: Lentibacillus sp. L22 (assembly GCF_040812445.1). NCBI lineage: Bacteria > Bacillati > Bacillota > Bacilli > Caryophanales > Bacillaceae > Lentibacillus > Lentibacillus sp. L22. The sequence continues at coordinate 128,587 of NZ_JBFNXI010000004.1, forward strand.
ACCGAATTTTGAACATCCCTTAAACTTGATATTACCAAAGTGAGCTGTTTTTCAGCTAATAAAGGTGGTACCACGGGTTCCTCGTCCTTTTGGGATGGAGGGGCTTTTTTGTATACCCAAAAATATTAAATAAAATACTATATACAAATCGTCGAATAAGAAGAGTAAGCTTTACGTACAAGCGTTAAAGAGAGCCGGTGGTGGTGTGATTCCGGTACGTGGATAAAGCTGAATGGCCTTATGAGAGGTTTCCCGAACGAAGCAGTAGGGAAACACGGTGCTCCGCCGTTACACGGATAGGATATCGGATAACAGATGTTAGATGCCACAAATAAGTGGTTAGAGAAGAGAAGTCGTGAATGTTTTTACTTCCATTTGGCAAATACTTCAACTGTTCATCCCGTATCCGAACAAAGATGAAATCCGGATTAACCGGTTTTCAACAGAGGTGGCACCGCGGTCGCAATCGTCCTCTATAAAGACTTTAATCTGTCTTTATAGAGGACTTTTTTATTTCGCTTATATGAACACGAAAAGGAGTTTTTGGCAATGACTACCCTTCCCTATAAAATAATCAAACAAAATGCTGATACGTTAACACCGATCACAATCTTTAGCCGCTTAACCGGCGAGAAAAAATTTCTGCTGGAAAGTTCTTTTGAGCATGAACAGAAAGGAAAATTTTCGTTTATTGGCGCCAACCCATATCAGGAAATTATCGGTCACGAAAATAGCACTACCGTTATCGATCATGACAAAGGAGCACAAATGAAATATGAAGAGGAGTCTTTACAGTACGTGCAGAACCACTTACCAAAAATAGAACTGGATCTCCCCTTCCCCTTTTATGGCGGTGCGATTGGTTATATCGGCTATGATGCGATTCGCCAGGTGGAGGATATCGGAGAGCCACTACCGGATGATCGGGAAATGCCGGATGTGCATCTCATGCTTTATCAGGACATTATCGTATATGAACATGCAAGCGAAATGGTCTATTTAGTAGCCATTAACCGGGACCAGCAATCTGAAGCCATGCTGGATGATCGGTTGGAAAAGTTACAGCAGGCACTAACAAGCACGGCGGATATCCCGACATCAGACGACATGGATCCGGTCGCCTTTCTACCGGAGATTACCAAGGAAGCGTTTATGGAGAAGGTCGAAACAGCAAAGCAGCTGATCCAACAAGGCGATATTTTCCAAGTCGTTTTATCTCAGCGCATGCAGGCTGACTTTGCCGATAATCCGCTATCGTTCTATCGGAAATTAAGAAAAGCCAACGCGTCACCTTATATGTTTTACATTGACTTTGCTGATTACTTTGTTTTAGGCGCATCACCGGAAAGTCTGATTCAAACTAGTGGCCGTCACGTAGTCGCCAACCCAATCGCGGGAACCCGTGGACGTGGGCAAACCGCTGAAGAGGAAGCATCCCTCGAAGCAGAACTTTTATCAGATGAGAAGGAGCTTGCGGAACATCGGATGCTGGTGGATTTAAGCAGAAATGATCTTGGCCGGGTTTGTGAGATTGGCAGCATCACAACGCCAACGTACATGACCATTGAAAAATATCAGCATGTCATGCACTTTGTTTCGGAGGTGCACGGACGACTAAAGCAAGGCGTTTCTGGTATTGATGCTTTACGATCCGCCCTCCCAGCAGGTACTGTTTCCGGAGCTCCGAAAATTCGTGCCATGCAGATCATTAATGAATTGGAAAATACCAAGCGCGGGCCATATGCAGGCGGGATTGGTTATATCAGTTTCAATCATGATTTAAACATTGCCCTGGCCATACGTTCATTGATCATTAAAGATCAGAAAGCTTACTTACAAGCTGGAGCCGGAATTGTTTATGATTCGGATCCGGAGAAGGAATATGAAGAAACATTACGCAAAGCAAAAGCCTTAATGGAGGTGACCCAATATGATCCTGCTCATTGATAATTACGATTCATTCACTTATAACCTGTATCAATATTTTTCCGAGGAACATATCACGGTAAAGGTGGTGCGAAATGATGCCATCAGCTTAGCCGAGATTGCAGCATTACAACCGGAAGCCATTGTCATTTCACCGGGACCGGGGCTGCCACGTGAAGCTGGTCGATGTATCGAGATCGTGCAAACTTTTTACCAACGCATCCCAATCTTGGGCGTTTGTTTAGGCCATCAGGTCATTGGTGCTGCACTTGGCGCAACCATCAAGCCGGCGAAAGTGATCAAGCACGGAAAAACATCTCGAATCACCCATAATGGATCAGGTTTATTCAGTTATTTAACCCAGCCGCTGAAGGTCATGCGATATCATTCACAAATCATTGACCCATCGACAACCCCGGCAGAACTGGAAATTACCGCAACGTCGCTGGATGACCATGAAATCATGGCTATCAAACATCGGCAATACGCAGTGTACGGCGTCCAGTTTCACCCGGAGTCCATTGGAACGAATACTGGAAAGAAAATCATTCGAAACTTTTTGGATGAGATTGGAGTGATCCACTATGAAACAATATCTTGAAAAGCTGGCCAATAAACAAGATCTGACATTTGACGAGGTAAAAGCAGCAACCACCCTATGCTTCACGGGTACCGTTTCAGACAGTGAAATTGGTGCATTCCTGCTTGGATTACGGGCAAAAGGCGAAACAGCCGATGAAATTGCCGGTCTGGCGCAGATCATTCGTGAAAATTCGTTGCAAACAACAAGCAACATTGCCAATGCCATGGATAACTGTGGAACTGGCGGGGATGGATCCAATAGTTTTAACATCAGTACCACTGCTGCGTTCGTAATTGCTGGTGCAGGGGTCACAGTCGCTAAACATGGGAACCGAAGCATTTCCAGCAAAACTGGAAGTGCAGATGTCCTGGAGTATCTGGGGATTTCCTTACAATTATCCAAAACTCAGGTGGAAGAAATATTGCATGAAAACAAAATCGCCTTTTTATATGCACCATATGTTCATCCAAAGATCAAACAATTCATGAAGGTAAGAAAGAATTTACGAATACCAACGATTTTTAATTTAATTGGACCACTAACCAATCCGGTAGATTTAAACACCCAGTTACTCGGAATTAATCGACGGGATGTGCTGCCAATGATGGGAGAAACGCTGGGTAAACTTGGTCGCCGTCGTGCGGTTGTAATTAACGGTGCAGAATATATGGATGAAGCATCACTTGCCGGGGATAACCATATTACCTTGCTTGATAATGGGGAAATTACAACCTTTACGCTTCATCCATCAGAAGTTGATTTACCTGTTTATCCAATCGAGGATATCCGTGGTGGCGATGCCAAACAAAATGCCGAAATTTTATTAAATGTATTAAAAGGAGTTCCTGGCGTCCATCTTGATACGGTTCTGCTTAATGCCGGACTAGGCTTATATGCAAACGGCGCTGCTCGTACCATCAGAGAAGGAGTTGCCCTGGCAAAAGAAAGCATCCTATCCGGGGCAGCTATGGAAAAACTGGAGAATTTAATAGATTATAGTAAAAAGATTCCAAGTGAGGCGATATAAGATGACGATTTTAGCTGATATATTACAGCAAAAGGAAAGAGAGGTTGCCCAGTTAAAGGCACAAACTGACCCTTTTGCGAAAAGTTCAAAGAAAGATATCCCGTCGATTAAACAAACTTTTTCCGCATCGGAGTATATGAACGTGATTGCTGAAATCAAACGTGCTTCTCCTTCCAAGGGAGCAATTGATTTGCAAGTGGATCCTGTCGAGCAAGCAAAACAATATGAGGCATATGGTGCTGGAGCCATTTCCGTGTTGACTGATAACCCCTTTTTTAAAGGCTCGATGGAAGACCTGATTGCCGTCCGAGAAGCGGTAAATATCCCATTACTGTGTAAAGATTTCATCATCGATCCGATTCAGATTGATCAGGCAAAAACAGCCGGTGCCTCTATTATTTTACTCATTGTCGCGGCACTGGATCAGGAAACGTTACAGCAATTATATACCTATGCAAAACATCAAGCGTTGGATGTCCTCGTTGAAGTTCACAACGAGGCGGAAATGAATAAAGCTCTGGAAATGGATGCAGATATCATTGGCATTAATAATCGTAACCTGAAAACCTTTGATGTGGATTTACAAGTAACGGAAAACCTTGCTCCCATGGTCAATAAACCTGGAACACTTCTCATCGGCGAGAGTGGCATCAAAACAAATGATGATGTCGTACGATTAGGAAAAGCTGGTGTAAAGGCAGTTTTGGTTGGCGAAACCTTGATACGTTCCAGCAACTTGGCAAAAACATTCCGGGATATCAAAATACCAACAAAGAGGATTGCTGAAAATGCGCGTTAAAATTTGCGGCATCACCACCCAAGAAGCAGCAAACGTCGCAGTAGAAGCAGGAACCGATTTTATTGGTTTTGTGTTTGCTCCAAGTAAACGACAAATCACCCCAACCAAGGCTCAAGTAATTGCTTCAGCGATTCCTTCATCCGTGAAAAAAGTTGGCGTGTTTGTCAATGAATCATTGGCAACAGTTAAGGAAATCGCGGAACAAGTCGGACTTGATTTTATTCAATTACATGGAGATGAACCACCGGAATATGCCAAACAATTGGGATATCCGGTCATCAAAGCTTTTTCCGTGAAACCGGAGAACTTGGAGACCATCACTACCTACCCATGCGCATATTATTTACTCGATAGCCCGATTGGTCCTAACCGCGGCGGGAATGGCACCACATTTGACTGGGGGTTATTGCAAAAAATAGATTTGGATCACGACAAGATGATTTTAGCCGGCGGACTCCAAGCGGATAATATTCAAGAAGCCATCCAGACCGCCCAGCCAGCCGGTGTCGATGTATCCAGCGGTGTAGAAACAGACGGCAAAAAAGATACAGAAAAGATCAGGCAATTCATCACAAACGCAAAAGGAAAGGATGAGGAACATGGCAACATATACCATGCCAGATGAAAAAGGACGCTACGGAAAATTTGGCGGCCAATTTGTACCGGAATTACTAATGCCCGCACTATTTGAACTGGAAGAGGCACATGAAGAAGCATTAAAAGACCCAGAATTTATCAAGGAATTAAATTACTATCTAAAGCAATATTCCGGCCGGGAAACACCGCTATATTATGCGGAAAATATATCCAAACAGCTTGGCGGACCAAAGATTTATTTGAAACGGGAAGATTTAAACCATACCGGCGCCCATAAAATTAATAATACAATCGGTCAGGCACTGCTAACCAAGCGAATGGGAAAACAAAAAGTTGTTGCAGAAACAGGCGCTGGCCAACATGGAGTTGCCACTGCTACGGTTTGTGCACTGCTTGGCCTAGAATGTGTCGTGTTCATGGGAGAAAAGGATATTAGCCGGCAAAAACTGAATGTGTTCCGGATGGAATTGCTCGGCGCGGAAGTAAAAAGCGTCCCCCAGGGCAGTGGTACTTTGAAAGATGCGGTCAATGAGGCATTGCGTTACTGGGTTAGCCATGTGGAGGACACCCATTATATTCTCGGATCTGTCACCGGACCACACCCTTTTCCCAAAATCGTTCGTGACTTTCAAGCGGTGATTGGCAGCGAAACGAAACAACAATTCGCGGAACAAGCGGGCGGTCTGCCAGATGCAGTCGTTGCCTGTGTTGGGGGCGGCAGTAATGCAATGGGCATGTTTTATCCATTTGTCGAGGATGCATCTGTTAAGCTTTATGGTGTCGAAGCGGGCGGTGCGGGACTGGATACCGATCAGCACGCGGCTACTCTTACCAGTGGAAATGTCGGTATCCTGCACGGAACGATGAGCCATTTATTACAGGACGAACACGGACAAATTCAGGAGGCATTTTCTATTTCAGCCGGATTGGATTACCCTGGTGTTGGACCGGAACATAGTCACCTTCACGATACATCAAGGGTAACTTACACATCGATAACCGATGCAGAAGCACTGGAAGCATTTCAGTATTTATCAAAGGTTGAAGGCATTATTCCGGCATTGGAAAGCGCGCATGCAGTTGCCTATGCTATGAAACTAGCAAAAGAAATGGATCCAGAGCAATCACTGGTTATTTGTCTATCAGGGCGCGGAGATAAAGACGTGGAACAAGTAAAAGCTGCATTGGAAGGTGAAGCATAATGGGTAAACAACATATAGAGGAAGTATTTCAAGAAAAATTGGCCGCCAACGAAAAACTGTTTGTTCCCTATATCATGGCTGGTGACGGTGGGTTGGATTGTTTGGAAGAACGCCTGCAATTTTTACAAGATTGTGGAGCGAGTGCTGTGGAACTAGGAATCCCTTTTTCCGATCCAGTAGCAGATGGCCCAACAATTCAGGACGCCGGGATACGTGCATTAAATAATGGGACTACGCTCGCCAATGTGTTGGAAACTGTAAAAAGCTTTAAAGGTACATGTACCATGCCAATCATTTTTATGGTCTATTTAAATCCAATTTTCATCTATGGCATCGAGAAGTTCGCAGCTGATTGTGCAAAGGCCGGTGTTGATGGCGTGATTATTCCCGATTTGCCACTTGAAGAAGAAGCCATTGTTACAGATGATTTACAAGCAAACGGCATTGCCCTGATTCGTCTTGCTGCATTAACCAGCACAATAGAACGCCTGCAACAAATTGCCGAGCGGACAGAGGGATTCTTATACGCAGTTTCCGTAACCGGTACGACCGGAGCAAGAGCAACACACCAAGCCAATGTTAAAGACTATCTGCAACAGTTAAAGAAAATGTCCAAAGCCCCTGTCCTGGCAGGTTTCGGGGTATCCACACCAGAACAAGCACATGACTTAGGGTCAGCATGTGATGGCGTTGTGGTCGGAAGTAAAATTGTTGATTTGTTTGACAAGGGTGAGCGTGAGGAGATTAGGAAGCTGATCACAATGAGCAATCAAAAGGATGGTTCCGTTACCACCTATTAAAGTGAGTTTTACTATTAAAGGGACGATACCAGCTGTCGTCCCTTTTATTTTACGGTAATCCTCCGAAAATGGGATAGCTATTCCAAACTTACCGACAATCCGCACTACTCCTCCTGAAACAAATAATTGAATTTATCCGGTTTCTTCTCATCCTCCACTTCAAAAGTGTCAATTTCCACTTTATCCCCTGCCTCCAACGTAATATCTTCATAACTTTCCTCTTTTAATACATCACCAGTTTCACCAAATATAAATACAGTCACGCTGCCATGAAAAGATTTATCATCCCGATAATTTCCGGCATAAACTTTTACCGTCTTATCCTCTTCTTCATCCCCGAAGGAACCCACATATACAACAAGATCCTTGTCAAGCTCTAATAACCCTGGATCTTCCCCCTTACCTTCTTCATGCGCATCATCCATCCAGGCTATCATTTGACTATCCATGTGTTTGGTATCATAGGTAAAAAACGTTACGATAACAGTAACTGCAATATAAGAAAAGATCAATGATTTCCATATGTAACGTTTCATTATTTCTTTGTCATAGCCACCGATTTTTACCCCAATAATAGTTATAACAATGATAAAAACAACGAGCAAATGCCATTTGGACAGAAACATTTCCGGGTAAAATTCCATAATACTGCTCATGTCTCCTCCCATTTTTGATATACTTATATTCTAACAGGGAATTTGCTTCCAACAAGCATTAATTTTTTATGGAGGTGAGCAAGGTGATGGATACATACATAATCGATCAACAACAGGAAAAACCGCTTGAACCGGGCGCATGGCTCAAATTATTTTATTTTTTTGTTGTGCTTATACTTATTGCTGTTTGCCTAATCATTGGACCGCCTGTTTTACTAGCAATCTACCGTAAACTCTGGCTACTATTGCTATTATTGTTGATTATTCCAGGTATTAAGATGTTAAGAGTGGCCATTGGCAGTATACGGGAAATGGCTTGGCTGAATCACCACCTTAGCAGCTATACACTTGGATACGAGGGTGTTGCTTATAAAATCTGGGATACAATGGGTGGTACAAAAAGGGAGGGCAATATTAGTTACCCTGCCATGAAACAGGCTGTATTAACTGGCTATGTGTTAAAGGACGATCAGCTGCATCCGATAGATCGTGAATACCCGAATCCTGCCCTTATAATTGTTTATGAGGATGAATTTGAAGAAGCATCGGTTACCATTCCATTGGAGGAAACTACTGCTGTTAAAACATGGGCGGAAACGTTACGGACAAAACGTATCCCACTTTACCTTTCGACATTGCTCGTGGAAACAGAAGATAAGAATCAGCAGCCCCGTTTTCAACGGACAGAGGTGCACAACCCTTATCCAATGGAAAAACCTATTGTTGTCTCTGAACTTATCATTGAGACGGAGCTGTTAAAAAACACGGAACCGCCTGATTCAAAAACAGATGATGCAGCGGAACCAGGCAGCCCTGACGTGAAAACAGATGTAGCAGACACGTCTGACCAAAAACAAAAATTGCCATTCAAAGCGTGGAGTTCAGCTGCACTAAAATCCTATGCATTTCTGATTATTGGAAGCTATGTATTAGTGATATTGACAGAAAAGGAAATCATTGCAGACGACAGTTTTTTAGCGCTTCTATTGATATTTATTACTTCTTGTTTGTATTTTGTATCTTTAAAACCTTATTTACGCTGGTACCACATGATACGATTTCTGATTGAGGACTTCATTATTGCATTGGTTATCGCATTAATTTTCCAACACCGGGGAGGGGCGGCTGAAGAAATCACATCCATGATTTTAGGGGCCTCTATGCTGTTTGCTGCGATTGCCTGGATCCCTTTTTTAATTGTCAAAGCAAAAAGGAGCTAAAGTTACGCGCTTAAGCTTTAGCTCTTTTGTTTTGATTGAATTCTTTGAAAAAATGGGAGTTTATTCTTTATTTCCCCTGCTTCTTCTTAGCCCGCTCAAATTCTTCCTGTGTGATTTCACCTTTTTCCAAACGCTCTTTCATGATTTCCAGTGAACTTCCCTCCCCATTCTTACCAGCCCTAAAGCGAAAAATAATCCACAATAGCACAATGGCAATGATAATGGATATGACCAGCCTTATAGAAAATGCACTAAGGATATACATCATGATCACCTCTTACTACTTATATAACCAACTATGCCATGTTTAATCCCTAAATCAATTTAAGTTTATTCTTCACTCCACAGCTAAACATCCTGCTTTTCCTTCACCAAATGATATGCTGTAATCCAGGCGGTAACCGGAATAATCAACGCTATACCAATTCCAGCACAAAGGATATTGATCATTTCTGCATTAAACACCTTTGAATTGGTGATTTCTCCAAATGAATAGGATAAATCTTTAAACCAGATCAGCAGTCCCAAATAATTTCCAAAGAAGGCAAAAAATAATGTATTCGTATCTGTTCCCAGGATATCTCTCCCAATCCCCAATCCAGACGAGAATAACTTTTTCCTGCTGATACGTGGATTGTGATGACTTATCTCTCTCATGGAAGAGGCGATGGAAATGGCAATTTCGGTAATTGCGCCGATGGTACTCATGATAATAACCGATGCACCAACTTTGGCAAAATCCACGCCAATATAGAGGGAAAATACACTGATTTCCTCTGTCTCTTCTTCACCAAATCCCTGAATCATCGCCTTTTTTGTCACGATAACAATAAACAAAAGCAAAATAACAATGGTTATCATCGTCGCAATGAACGCTGTTTTTGTTGTCTGGTTCACCTCGTTAATATAAAAAAGACTGATGCAACTAATCACTGTACAGGCAATAAACGTCAGGATAATCGGGTTCAGATTTGGAATCGTCATAATCAGTATGGTCAGAATCAACACGCCAAAATTCAGGAATAATGCTGTAAACGACCGAATACCTTTTTTTCCTCCGACAATGACCATCAATATCAATAAAATCCCGGCCATCCACACTAATGTATTCATGATCTCGCCCTCTTTCGCTTAACGAAAAAAATAGCCGTATATAGTGCGATTGGAATGGTGATTACGATGCCAATCCCACCAGCTAAGGCGCGGGCCAATTCCAGGGAGAGGTTCATGGAAAAGGAGAACGTCATTGGAGAACCGTTATTCAAATACAAAATCAGCATAGGAATCGAGCCGCTAATATAGACAAAAAATAAGATATTCGTGATCGGCCCCATAATGTCCTTGCCAATCTCCCGTCCTGAAGTTTTTAACGCTTTATCGGATATATGGTGGTCCGTTTCATACAGCCCAAAGATGGAAGCAGACATGGTAATGGCCACATCCATGACGCCGCCCAACGACCCAAGTAATAATCCGGCCATGAACACCAATCGATAAGGGCGAGTCAGAAATTGCATCTCTTCATACCGAAGTCCATTTTCGGAAGTCACCCATAACACGAGATAGGATATGAGCAGGGAAATAAACGTCCCCAATAAAGTTGCCATGATAGCTGCATAGGTTTTTTCATTAAAACCGCTAACAAGCAATAGCGAAATGACCGTAAAAAAGACAGCACTTATCCCGCAAATCCATAACAAACTCGTATTTGCTGAATTCACATATACATCCAGTGCATAGGTTAACAAAGCGGCATTGACCGCTAAACTAATCACAGCAAACAGCCCGCGCTTTTTACCAACGATTAGCAGGAAAAAAATAAATATCCATGCTACGGTAACGGCAAATTTATCGCGTTTGACGTCTTTTATGCTTCCCGTAAGATGGCTATTGTCTTTATCATGTTTATTAATCGAAACGAATAATTCATTTCCAACATGATATTCCTGGTCATAAGCTCCAGATAATGAATATTTATTCGTTAAAAGGACGTCTTGCCCTTTTTCCTTGCCATTTTTTAATTCGGCAATGATATGCTGTGTGAATAGCTTGTCTTGATTATGATGTTCATCTGTCACTTCAGTTGTATCGACCAGCTTTGTTTGGGTGACTTTAGCAATTGGACGATCATAAAATGCATAATTGTGATATACGAAAACAAGCGATGCAACAAAGCAGATAGTCAAAATGATATAAAACAGAATTTGTTTATATGTCATGTTTTTCAATTTGTTGATCATCACATTCAAAGCAACCCTTCAACTATTGGATAGGTTTAGTGTATAACAAATATGTACAAAGGCCAAATATTTTCAGCAGACCATACATGCATGAGTCATGCAGTTTAGACTATACTAAAAGTGGTAATATCTACATAATAAGGAGGAATTAAAAATGAGACGATTCATACAACTATTTGCTGTCCTTTTATTATCATTTGTTCTGGCGGCATGCGGACAGAATGACAACAATAATGCAGCAACAGACAATAATGATACAACAGAAAATGATCAGAATCAGGATCAAGGGCAAGATCAGGCAAATAACGATGATCATGCCGACACGGGTGAAATGGACGATAACAACAACAATGATCAAGATGATTCAACTGCCGACATGAAAGACAAGATGAAACAACTGGACTATACAGATTTTGAATTGGAAGTTAGTTATGGACAACAAGAATATGAGGCGGAGATTGAACAAGACAGAAATACTGGAGAAATTGAAGCAGAAATTGAAGATGATAAAATAAATAATATCGATACTAAAGGAAAAGAAGCGTTTGATAAAATCTATCCCAACCTCAAAAAGCTCACAATTGACCGGGACACGAACAAGCAAGATGCAATTGATCAAACACTAAAAGCCTTTGATTTGCCATCGGACTATACAAAGTTTGAAATTGAGTTGACGTTTGAGGATAATACGAAGGTTGAATTTGAGGATAAAAAATAGGAAGAAGGTCTTTTCGGAAGGCCTTCTTCTTTTATTTTGATCACGTCACAATCCTTTATCATATTCCTAAATTCTAACTTTGTTACTTTCATTCTACCACAAAAACACTCTATCTTGTCATCCACGCCCGTTCTTCCCGCCAGTCAACCTGCACAGGAATATCAAAAAACGCCGACAAACGCTCCTTTGATAACATATCGTCTCTATCCCCTTTTGCATAAACGGTTCCCTGTTTCAACAATAAAGTATGAGTGAATACAGGCAATATTTCTTCTATATGATGGGTGACAAACAAAATCGTTGGTGCATCTGCCTGGCTTGCCAGATGATTAATGGAAGCCATTAGCTCTTCACGTGAAATAAAATCCAGTCCGTTGGTAGGTTCGTCTAAAATTAATAGCTCCGGCGATGCCATTAGTCCTCGTGCGATTAGAATCTTTTGCCTTTCTCCCTGGGAACAGGTTTGATAGGTGCGTCCAATTAAATGACTGCAGCCAATTTGCTCCATAAGCTGGTATCCTCTTTCAAAATCAGCCCCAGTCGGGGTGTCATATAGTCCAATCGAAGCATATTTTCCACTAACAACAATGTTCTCTGCCAGCTCGGTTCCTTTGATGCGTTCTTGAAGCGAGGAACTAACCCAGCCAATTGATTTACGGAGTTCTCTAATGTCCGTTTGTCCGAACGGCTGCTCCAGCACGGAAACCTTCCCTGTTGTTGGCCAAATATATCCATTAATCATGTTTAACAGCGTTGTTTTACCAGAACCATTTAGACCCAATACGGCCCAGTGCTCCCCCTTCGTGACTTGCCAATTGATATCTGATAAAATCGTTTCCCCTTGCCGTTTCCATGAAACATTTTGCATTTCTACTATTCCGTTCACTGTCTCTCTTCCCTTCTTCCTGTATCATGTTGAATACCTAATATACTACATTTAGAATAAGTTAAAGACAAATAATTTTAACTATTGCAGGTTGCCAAAATACCATGGCAAAATAAACCTTAAAAATAACAGCAAACGAAAATAAAATTTTACTCTTGCAAAATGAGCTTAATTATCATAAAATCTAATGTATGTTAGTTAGATTTTATTGAAAGGTGTTGCTTAAAGATTGTTATACTTTTATATAAAAATCTAACAATCATTAGTTAGATTAATTACTTTAAAAAGGAGAGGTTATCATGGCATGGGTTTACTTAATTATTGGCGGAATTCTTGAAGTTGGCTGGGCACTTGGTCTAGGCTTTTCAGAAGGATTTACAAGAATAGAAATTGTTATTCCGACAGTTATATTATTAGTTCTTAGCTGGTGGTTTTTCGCTAAAACACTAAAGGTACTGCCCGTTTCGACGGCTTATGCAGTATTCACAGGTCTGGGTGCTTTTGGTACAGCTTTGGTGGGCATGACATTTTTAGGAGATCCCGTGAGTCCAACCAAGATTGTGTTAGTTGTCCTGCTAATTAGCTGTATTATCGGACTAAAATTAATTTCGGATGAACCAAAAGAAGAGAAAAATGCAAGGGGGAGTGTCTAATATGTATTGGTTATTTTTAATATTAGCTGGATTATTTGAAGTTGGCGGTATTATTAATCTAAAGTTAACGGAAGGATTTACAAAATTAAAGCCAACCATCTTTTTTATCTTATCTTTGTGTTTAAGTTTTTTCTTTCTTTCCGTCTCATTAATCGAAATCCCTATTAGTATCGGTTATGGTATATGGACTGGAGTGGGTGCATCAGGAAGTGTTTTACTTGGGATGTTTTTGTTTAAGGAACCGAAGAGTGCGAAGAAACTTATTTTAGTTGCAGGAATCATTTTTAGTATAGTAAGCTTAAAATTAATATCCTGATGAACGCGGACAAAATGAGGTGAAAAGTGAGTTGAAAAAAGGTGAAAAAACGAAAAGAAGAATACTGGAACAAGGTTTAAAGCTGTTTTCCTCGTATGGCTACGAGGAAACAGCACTTAAAGATATAGCTAAAAATGTAAACATTAAAACCCCTTCGATTTATGCTTATTTTGAAAGTAAGCAAGATCTCTTTGAACAAATTGTAAGTTTTGTTATTGAAGATTACTTAGAGTTTATCGAACAACAATCCTACGTTATAGTAAATTTTCCAATAGAGAAAAAACTATATCACGTTTTAGTTGAATTGAATAAATACTATTATATGAACGATAAAGGTTCTTTTCTCAAAAGGTATTGGATTTACCCGCCGGAAAATTTTAAAGAACTTATAACAGCCAAGAATAAGAAAGTAGAGGAAACGATTCAAGATCTTGTTTTTTCTATCTTAAAGAACAACAAAGAGAATGAGCTTATCGACGAGGAGACTATTGTTATTTCTTTTACAACCATATTAGACGGTATGCTTTTCTATATGATGAGCTCCCCTTATGAGGAATATGAACGTAGATTAAATACGATTTGGTCTGTATTTTGGAAGGGTATTCGCGCTTCGTGAATCATCCGCAAAGTAGAGAGATTTGGGATGATTTATTATGGACTAGACTAAAAAATCGAGGGGTAAAATGGTTATTCTTGGTATTATTTCTCTAATTTTATTCATTATTTTCCTGGCATTTTATTTAACAGATCCCAGACGAATGATAAACGGTTTTCTATTTAACCTGTTTTTTTGTTCATTTCTTATTTTTTGTAGTTATTTTGGGATCAGCTCAGGTAGTAAGATTTTTGTGCTAATCGCTCTTATTCCATTTGTATTTCTACTCTTTATCCTGACATTTGGGTTATTCGCTCTGGGTATAGGATTATTTCTAAATGGCCGAATCCTGATGAAAAGGGAAAGCCGCCGTTTTGCCAACAGTTTGACATTCATTTTAGGTATCTTTCTTCTGGTATTATTTTTATTTCGCATCGTGAATCCGGAGCGTTTTTTACCTGATTATTTGGAACCTTTATACGGCGGGGCTTACTTAATAATCGTTTATTTCTTTTTACACTTAGCCAACTTTTTAACTGCTTATTTTTTGTATCAATTTAACAAGCCAAAATATAACCAAGACTTTATCATCGTGCTTGGCAGTGGTTTAATTAACGATAAAGTGCCGCCGCTCCTGGCCAGTCGAATTAATAAGGCGATTGATTTTTATTGGAAACAAGCGGCTGTCACTTTCGCACCTATTGTACTTTTTTCTGGCGGGCAAGGGCCGGATGAAAACCTGCCTGAAGCGGAAGCCATGCAAAAGTATGCTGTTGAAAAAGGACTTCCTTCTGATCATACATTGACAGAAACTCGGTCAGTTAACACATTCCAGAATATGCTTTACTCAAAACAAATAATGGATTCAATAAAAGGTGGCAACTATAACAGCATCTTTACTACAAACAATTTCCATCTATTCAGGGCCAGCTTATATGCAAAAATGGCAGGCCTAAAGAGCCAGGGAATCGGTTCGAAAACTGCATTCTACTACTGGTCAAATGCAATGATTCGAGAATATATCGCCATCATTGTCATGCAACGTAAACGTCATACCGTTGTAGTGGGGACCATTTTGGGTATTTCTATCCTTTTAACCCTTTTATTAGTTCTATTTTATTAACCAATACTAAAGGCAACAAAAGAGCAAACCCTGGAGTTTTGTTTATCTTTTTGTTTAATTAATGGGGCCGGACTGTCATTCAGGTTGTCATTCATCTTGTAGGTCGCTGTGTGATCCGGAATGTGGTTCTCATTTTGAACTGTAGTGCTAGCCTGTTATTCACATTGCAGGTCACCGTGTCATCTCGTCCCTCTATTACATATTGCGTTATCTTATCTTGCTTAAAATTTTCATCACGAACTGGTGCGGCATCTGATTTTCCAATTCCTTTGTCGCTTCGATTGCCAATTTGTGTTTTCGCTGACTACAACATCCGTATCCTGCCCATCCTCATGCAGCAAACTCGCCTGATTGACCGGCTGCTTATCACCTGCCAAGGCTCCATTAGTATCATGATCCTAAATCCGCGAAATCATTTGATAAACAGCAGCCTAATTCCCACCGCGTGAAGTTACACGAATGAAACCCTTCTGCTTCAATTCGTCTCTTGCCCGCTTAAACGAACTTCAACTTCCTTTTACACCAGATGCAAGCTCAAGCATCGTGGCAGGCACAGAAAATTGCGCTCTCCAGCCGTAACGATTGTTAAAATGCATCAGAGTATGCCATAGGGAAACCGCTGCACCAGAGAGCGGTTCAAATACGATATGATGATAAAATGCATTGAGTTCCTTTATGTAATTCATTTTCCTTTATCCCTTCTATTAAATTGATATCAGTTTCAAGAAAAATCTGTATACATAATTTTACCTCCAATAATTTTCATTTCTTTTACATTGATTCAAAACTTTTTGCTCGTTTTTTAACACCAAAACGCCTAATTGCCCAAGTAAAGCTATTATTACAACACAGCCAGTGACCAAAGGGAGTTGGGAAGGTGTTAAGCCGGCTACCATAATAATCCCCCCAAGTGCAGATCCCACTGAACTCCCCAAATAATTAGCGGAACTGTTTAAGGCGACTGCAGCTGGGCCATGATCAGGCTGTAAACGAAGTAACCTATGCTGTTGGGGTGCCTGTGACGCCCATCCCGTTGCCCCCCAAACAACAAAAGGTAAGAATACCAATACAGGAATACCTATAACTAATGGCAGGAAAAACAAGGATAATGCTAATAGGATCAATATTCCGCCCATAAGTAGTCCAGGTCGACCTGTTCGGTCAATAAGGCTACCAATAAATAAGCTTCCAACCACACCTCCGACTCCCCATGCCCACAAATAAGGTGTGACATTATGAACTCCTGCCAAGTCCTGCAGCATTGGCGCCATATACGTATAGAGACCTAAGCTTGCTATGCTCGTTAGAAAAGTGATACCAACGGTTGCAGCAACGCGCCCATTGGCCATCATTGCAAAACGTTTACGCAGGGATGGTGGAACCGATGCCGAAAAGTTTGGAAACCAAATGGCAATTCCAAACATGGGGATAAAGCCTAAAGCAGTAATTAACCCTAATGTTCCATGCCAGCCTAAATGCTTAGCAATTATCAACCCAAGTGGAACACCCACAACAGTCCCCATGCTCATGCCGCCTAAAGTCATACCTAAAGCGCGACCCCGTTTTTGTTCGGAAACAAGTGATGCGGCGGCTGCGGCGGCTAACGGCGAGTATAATCCTGCCCCAACACCTGCAACTGCACGTGCTATTAACAAGAAAGGGAAATTAGGGGCTAGTGCGCTAGCTCCGTTACCTACTGAGAATATCGCAAGTGCCAACACTAAAATCCTACGCGCTGGTTTCCCAGCTAATAAAGTTGCAAAAATTGGGGCTGCAATAGCATAGCAAAGCGTGAAGACAGTCACTGCCTGTCCTGTTTGCGAATCACTTATTTTAAACGTTGTTCCAATATCAGGTAACAATCCAGCCACCACATAGGCATCAAACCCTAGAGTGAACATGCCTAGCGTGAGAAAAAGAGCCTTTCTCATAATTTAACCCTCCTTTTTTTACAACATATCGATTATTTGATGTTCAGCCAATGTAATTCAAGACGTCACCAGGAAATTGGAAGATTGTTCTGAGCAACTATCATAAGAACGATATGTTATGATTGAATAAGCTAATACATTTGTAAGATTACCAAACAGAAACGGTAAACGGAACTATCATTATTTTTTAGGGGCATAACAGATTGTTATATCAAAAAGGAGTGAATTTGATGCAAATCGCGTGGTTACAAAGTTTTGTTGAAGCTGCCAAAAAAAAGAGTTTAACAAAAGCTGCCAGTACAAGTAACATTTCCCAACCGGCATTAAGCAAACATATCAATAATCTGGAAAGTTATTTTAATGTGAAATTATTTCATAGGACTACTACTGGGATTGAACTGACAGAAGCGGGCGAGCATTTATACACCCGAATTTTACCTGTTATTGCTGAAATAACTGCGGTTCGCCAAGAATTAAGACAATTTCATCGGACAGCCCCCATAGTTATAGGCAGTCTTCCCAGTCTAGCGACCTATTATCTACCTCCAAGGATCAAGGGGCGACTTTCGGATCAATCGATAAAATTAATGATTCAAAACACTTCTGAAGAACTGGTACAGTCATTACAGGAGGGAAGACTTGATGCAATCCTTGTAGATACACTATCCATCAAAGACTCATTATGTAATTATGAATTGTTTATAGAGCCCTATTATGCAGTGTTCCCGTTAGATCATCCTTTTCGATCCCGAAACACTGTTGAACTTTCCGAATTGTGTAAAGAACCTCTTATAGTCCATCAAGCTCCTTGTGACACCCGTAAACATATTATTGAACAAATGGAACTTTTGGGTCACAAGCCTAACATTGTTAGTGAAGTCGCGTTTGGCGATTTTATTTTTGGTGCCGTATCTGCCGGAATGGGGATAACGATTACTCCCAAATTGATGGCTAAAAATATCGGGCATCAACAGGTATTCGGTCTACCAATCACCAATTTTGGAAAAAAAAGATCTATTTCATTGGCCACTAAGAATTCTAAACTGGGTTTAAAACTACAATCCATGTTAAGTTCCTAGCATAAGTTTACGATATAGAAAAAAGCGGGTTGCTATTTAAAATTACCGGAAGACTAATACAAAAACCCTTCACCCAGGTTAAAATTAATAATCTTGAAACCATAACAAAAGAATTGTTGGAGCCACACGAGATAGTTTAATAATCCGGAAGCAAGTGATATAAACACCTATCTTTTAAGTGAAGATAGGTGTTTATATGTCTAATCAATATCCTGAAAAATAAGTGAGTGCTACAATTACAACACTAACTTAACATTCACCATCTAATTTACTTGTTTTCAAGAAACACACCCACAACTACGCTGACGGTTGGTGTATTGTTTTTATCAGCCAAATTATTAACAAAAAGCCATAACCCTATTTAAATCAATCAAAAACAATATTTTTATTTGGATCATTATTAAATTCAAACATTAATTCTATCTGTTCTTTTGTATTCCTTTTAATCGATAAGGCGGGTAAATTACTTATATCAAAAAAACCTACATCGCTAGTTTCCACACCAGCTTCTGATTTTCCTGAAACAATTTTACATTCAATGAAAATCTTATACACATAATGGGGATCTGGTGGGTGATTATGCTTACTTTTATCCAATACAGCGAGCAATCTTGATGCTTTTACCGCATAACCAGATTCTTCTTTTATTTCTTTTACTGCAACCTCTGATGGTGAATAGCCAATATCACCCCAGCCACCGGGTAAAGACCATTGTGCATCCGACTTTTCCTTTACCAATAATATCTCATTTTGTTCGTTAAAAACGACCCCGCGAATATCTACTTTGGGCGTTGCATATCCAGTATCATTGGCAAAGTCCAACCTTATTGTCTCTTTATCTACTTTAGTATAATTGCTCATTATTTCGATACTAAGCTCACGTAATTGTTCGTAACGCTCTTGATCATAAACATCACGAGTGTATGCTAAGCCTGTCTGAGCAATTGCTTGAATCTGTTTAACCCATTCCAACCAGGTGTTGTCATCGATATTCCTTGCCTCTTCTGACTGTGAAATAATAATTCCTCCTCATATTTTATAATATCTAGTATTTTATTAAATTTCATTATTGAACAAACATTTGATTGGGGGGGGGGATTGACAAGGTAAGGAAAACCGTGTTCTTTTCGAGAAACAAATGTATATGATTCAATGCTGTTCTCTTCATTTACAATATCTAATAATTCATAGGGGGATATGCTCTTCCCAAAAAGGTCCAGCATACAGATTCTAGCTTTATTAGATCTAATAAAAAGTTACCAAAGAAAATCATCATTAATAATTCCGTAAACCTCTTGTGATCCAAAATTCCCCGCTCCAAAAGTCTGCAAGTAATCCGTACACAAACTAGCAAACTTTAATCCTAACATATCTCCAGCCTTACTTATTAATTCAGTTGTACATCCTCCGACGAAATCAGCAATATCATCATGAGATAAAATTATTTGTTTGGCCTTTCGATAAGTTTCTGTCTCATTTCCATTCTCCTGATACTATATCATCGAATAAAAACCGTGAATGATAAAAATGTAGAGTATGTCTCCTACTACGATTCTTATATCATTTAGTTTTACCTTATGTGAATCTCTTTTCTCCTCTTCTTGCTTCTTAAAAACTCAAAAAGCTAAAGGTCTGTACTCATCATAATTATTTACTGACTGGCTTTCCAATAATAAACAACTCGCCTTCATTTAATCAGCCGCTGTTGTATTCGAATCTGGATGATTCCAATGTTATTAAAAACGAAAAAAAATAATATTTCATCTCGGACTGAACCATCCCCATCTTACAATTTCACAACTTCTTTTATTTGTTGGACTACTTGGTTTAGCTACTGAAGTGGTTCTAAACCAAGATCCGGAAAATATATACCATCCGCACAACACTGAATGTATTCATTCTTTTCGAAATTTGAGTAATTACTGTTTATAAAATCCGACAAAAAAACAATCGCATATTCTAAATACTCTTTGGTTTCATCCACCAACAATTCCTCCAAGGCTTGTTCTGGAGATTCAATGTCCTGATGAAAAGTTCCAGCCAAAAATTGAAAAACTGGCTCTTCCTGTTTATTAGGGAGTAACATAAAACAACACACCCCTTTCAATTAGTATTGATTTGCTTAATTTGGATAACCAGTTAGAACAAAATTCCCTTCGCCATCCTTTTTCAAAACAATTCTAGCATTTGTCATATTTTTAACCGAATCGGAGCCTTTTTTATCTCCCTTCCTATCACCTCTGTTCCCTGATAGGTCAATACTAAAGTTGACTTGCTTTTTGGATTATCTAGCCAAGATTGAATAACTTCTTTATTGTTTGTATCGTTCAAAACATTATTAACAATTTTCTCAGCCGTAGCCCTATCTTTAAAGGTAGATGAACCAGTAATTTTCGGATTTTTATTTATCCTCTCTAATAGCTCTTTATCCGTTTTTCCAACATGTCTTTCAATCAAATGTCCACCTTTTATTTCATGTGCAGCCAATCCACCACCAGGTGCAAGGTTACTTTTATCCCCCGGTTTTACACTATCTACATTTTTATCAACCTTCCTGGTATCCTTAACCTTCTACCCACCTGCCGACAAAACGATGCAGTTATGTTCTCATGCGTTATATCTAATTTGCGACAGACCTATGATCACACTTTTTCAGCAGCCCGAGACAGTAAGGATTACCAAAAACAGCCACGAAACAACACGGAACTTGTCATTTTTATCATGAGTCCGATAATATATCAGCGATTTCGGGCTCCCTATCAGCGGTTCCGAGCTGCCTATAAGCGGTTTCGGGCGTTCTATCAGCGGTTTCAGGATTCCTATCAGCGGTTTTGAGCTTTCTATCAGCGATTCAGCCACGCCAAGAAACACGTGGTAAATTTCGGCCTGAACATCGTGTGATCAATTCTTCTACCCTAGCAAAACCGGCTCCAACCTCTCCCTTCTTCCACTTTCTCATATACTTGCCAAATAATCCATGTACATTTCTTCATCTAAATGCGTCCGCAATTGCTATACAAGCGGAATGTAGGCAACCATTCTTCTTTACTTACTAATTCTTTTACATTACCTGTTTTCAGCATACCGTTCTCCTTCTAGCATTGCTTTTACTTCCCATTATATCGCATGAAAGTTATCGAAACAGCAAAAATTTCAAATCCGCTTTACAATGTAACATTTTCCATTTACCATGGACTTATCGAAACAATATAACAAGTTCACTAGGGGAGCATTTCAAAGGCTGAGAAGAACTTTTTTTGTTCTAACCCTTGGCACCCGATCTGGGTAATACTGGCGTGGGGAAGTGGTCAATGTAGCATGGGTACATGTTATATACAAACAGACTGCCATCTCATTTGGGCAGTTTTTGTTTTATCGTTTGCTTTTTAGGGAGCACCAAAAACACGGAGGAGATTCGATTGCAAGATTCATGGGGATTTTTAGACACCGGAGTACACGATGCTGCAACAAATATGGCATTAGATGAATTGTTGCTTATTTGGCACAGTGAAGGAAAAATCCCGCCCATTTTACGTTTCTATCAATGGGCAAAACCAAGTTTATCTGTTGGCTATTTTCAGGATGTTCATAAAACGATTGATCCATCAGCATTGCAACAGTATAGGATACCAGTGGTTCGCCGGTTAACCGGTGGTAGTGCGGTACTGCACGATGATGAGTTAACCTACAGTCTTGTTATTGCGGAGAACAAATCATTTATCCCAGCATCTATCACGGAAGCTTACTATGTTCTATCCAAGGGTATCTTTGACGGGTATGCCAATTTAGGAATCACAGTCGATTATGCCAAACAAAGACATTCCATTCAAAACCGTTCTGCAGTGTGTTTTGAAAGACCGGCGTTATACGAGTTGCTGGCGGGTGGGAAGAAAATATCCGGCAATGCACAAACCCGGCAAAAAGGAGTATTGCTGCAGCATGGATCGATTCCACATTCCATGAACAAAACGATACTTTTCGATCTATTCCGTTTTCCAAGTGAGGAAATACGAGAAAGAAAAAGAGCAGCATTTGATACAAAAGCAACAACCATCCGTCAAGAAACAAACCGATCCATATCCATGAGCACTATGAAAGACGCGTTTAAACAAGGTTTTGAAACTGGAGTAGATATCAAACTATCTCCATTTGAATTAACCAATCAGCAATGGGAGGAAGTCTACCAGCTAGCTGCTGATAAATACAGCAATCATGATTGGAATTTCAAACATCATTCAAAGGAGCGTGTACTTAATGGCTAAACAGGAGGAATACATAAGAAAACCGGAATGGCTGAAAACAAAAATCAATACGAACCAATCTTACCGTGGATTAAAGAAACTCATGCGTGATAAACGATTAAATACCGTTTGCGAAGAAGCACGCTGTCCGAACATCCACGAATGCTGGAGTGAACGAAAAACGGCAACTTTTATGATTCTTGGTGACACTTGTACCCGCGGCTGCCGTTTTTGTGCAGTTAAAACTGGATTACCAAACGAACTGGATTGGGGAGAACCTACTCGTGTTGCGGAATCCGTATCGATTATGGGCTTAAAACATGTTGTTGTGACAGCAGTCGCTCGCGATGACCTAAATGATGGGGGCGCTGCGGTATTTGCGGAAACGGTAAGAGCCATCCGCCGTGAAAACCCTGGCTGCACGATTGAAGTGTTACCATCGGACATGAAAGGTGACTACGAAAGCCTGCATACTTTAATGGATAGTGAACCAGACATTTTTAACCATAACATTGAAACAGTACGCAGATTAACTAAACGCGTACGGGCAATTGCAAAATACGACCGTTCCTTACAATTGCTGGAACGGGTAAAAGAAATAGCACCAAATACACCAACCAAATCAAGTATTATGGTCGGTCTAGGCGAAGAAAAAGAAGAAATTTTACAAGCGATGGATGACTTATTGGCACACAACGTAGACATCATGACAATCGGTCAATATTTGCAACCAACAAAAAAACACTTAAGGGTTGAACGTTACTACCACCCGGATGAATTTGCGGAACTAAAAGAAATTGCCTTAAAAAAAGGATTCCGTCATTGTGAATCAGGCCCGCTTGTACGATCTTCCTACCATGCCGATGAGCAGGTCAGCCAAGCTTCAGCCCAGCGCAGGATCAATTATATGAAAGGCTATGAGGAGCAGGAGAATAAGAAAGTAGATTTTTCTTTGGAGATGTTTAACAATTAAAGTGTGATCATGATTTCCCAAATGAAAACCCCGGCTCATTATATATATCTGCTGGGGTTTTATCGTTTACAATGATTTGGTTATTCATAGCCGGCTATTTAACGGCGGTTTCAACCAGTTTTACGGCGATTTCGGGTAAATTATCGACGGTTTCAGCACTTTTATCGGCGGTTCGCAATTGTTCCCACTTTAAGTCATGACTCGCACGCCGAAAATTAACCGAATTCTGCTCTCTAACTTTAAAAAATCACCGCAAAATAGTTGAAGAAATGATTAAAATGTATTATGATACTCTATGTGCTTTACAAAAAAAGTCATACTTTAGATGCTGGTGTAGCACAGCTGGTAGTGCACGTCACTCGTAATGACGGGGTCGAAGGTTCGAATCCTTTCACCAGCATTAGTACAGAAACGCTGTAATCCTTGATAGATAAGGGTTATGGCGTTTTTATTATTGGTACAGTTTAGTGTAGATTTCATTAGTACAGGATTTCGGGGGCAAAATTGGGGCAAATGAATGGTGGTTCAGTTTTATAGGATGGATTTTCACAGGTTTTGTAGGTGAGTATTTCGACCGATCTCCAAAAGGGGTATCAATTTGGGCCCAGCTAGATGTAATCACTTGGTTACCCAAAAAAGAGAAACCAATAATCACAAGTCAATCTGCGCCCGGCTGAATATATCCCCTCACTGCTCAAAAATGAGCACTCAACCATAAAACCCATTAACAGCCCCACACAGCGATTATAAGCCATTCACGACTAAACATATTACCTACTTCCCAAAAACCCAACACAAGAAGGATAGTGGCTTCAATTTTTAATAAGGCTATGTTTTTTTGTAATGTTGTGGTATAATACAGTTGTAGCTACCTTCTAGGTGTGCTAGCCACTTGGAAGTAAAATACATTGTTGTCTTACTGGGCAACTGTTGCGTATTGTTTGGCAATAAATACGTCAGCATTGGTAAATGTGATCAATCATCCTAAATTGATTAAAATAACCAGTTATTCGCTGGTTCACCGTCCTATAATGGGCGGTTTTATTTTGCATAAAAAAGATGCCCTCAATTTTGAGGACACTCTCATTTTAAAAATCAATCTGATCCAAGTAAAATTCCTCACCATCTTCATTGACTTCTATTTTTAAAACATTTTTCATGTTCACAGTTCGA
The DNA here is from genome assembly GCF_040812445.1 of Lentibacillus sp. L22. Taxonomy (NCBI): domain Bacteria; kingdom Bacillati; phylum Bacillota; class Bacilli; order Caryophanales; family Bacillaceae; genus Lentibacillus; species Lentibacillus sp. L22. Next base: position 153,325 of record NZ_JBFNXI010000004.1, read on the forward strand.
ATGTGACCATTATCTTCTACCATAAACCAATCCCTGTCAATTACTTGATTAGTTGCTACTTTAGCGGAATATGATTCCATCTGCACGTTCTCCTTGCTTCCATCTACAAAAGTAAATAATACGTTATATTTTTTCATTTAATCGCCTCCCTTATGGTTTAATGTGATTCGCATATATCGTTAATTCTTTCTTATAACCCTCAAAGTCATCTATCCGTGTGATTTCGTAATTATCCCCACGAAAGAGAATACGATGATCCACACTAATATTATTCCTCCAATTAATGCGGAAAATAGCTTCTACCTTATACCCAGCTAGTCCTGCCCGGTCGTATTCATCTGCTGATGCCTGACGGTAATAAGCCCATATATTTTTACCGCCTTCAATTGGTCGCCAATCTTCCCCGTTTGGTTCCGGGCCAATATAGTTATTGACTAATATGTCTATTTTTTTATCCTTGATATAATGCTTTTGGTTGTTGTAGGCCATTGGTTCACCTCCTTTGGATGTCCCCATTTTTGGGGAAAATATAAAGGGTGTAGTTTGAAAAAACCCCCTTGTGACCTCATTACTAATGACCCCATCATTGCGCCCTTAAAAACTCATCATAATGGTCATACAAACCCACATAAGCGTCCAACATACTAGCCATGCCATCAATCCTCATTTTAGCTGCCTGATTCTTAACAGGAACAATGTTTCCGTTACGGTCTGTTTCAACCCCGGTATTAGTCAAGCACCATTTTAAAATAGGATGATTGTTATAATTAATCATTTTAGCCTTCAAATCCTGCCCCATCTGCTGCATAGGCAATGAAAGAGTTCTTGCGCCTTGGATGCATCGGATCATTTTGAATCCATATTGTTCCATTTCTTCAACCCAATACTTAGCGCTATACGAATCATAATATATCCACAACGGGGTGATGCTGTACGTTTCTATCATTTCAAGGAACCATGCCGTAATATCACCGTAATTGATGCTGTTGCCATTGCATAAGCGTAACAGGCCTTGCTCGTACCATTTATCATAAGGTATCTTGTCCACCCTGACGCGTTGTTCAAATGAATCACGTGGCAACCAGTACATCTGATGAATATATCGTTTCTCGGTGTCTTTATCGACAAATAATAGGGTGGCGCATGATAAATCTGTGGTAATACTCAAATCCGCCCCACCTATCGCATAAGCATTACGGAAGTCCTCTATATTGAATGTTTCTTCATTGTTGATTGCATCAAAGGTAAGCCATGCACTATTTACGGTATCCCTGATGTTAAAGTCTTTTGTTAATACACCGCCAATATCATTCGGGCTTACCTTAGCCTTGTCAACTTTACGCTGAAGATCATCGGCTTTTTTAATCGTACCTAATGCAGGGTTGGCTTTCTGCCATTTATCCGGGTCTGTCCATTCTGCTTTTTCATCTAGTTCATAAAGAATCGGAAGAAAACTGTCATCCTGGAAATTTCCGTCTACCACGTTACAGGCATATTCGTACATATCATCAAATATATTGCCCCGGACAGTTCCGGCTGTGGTAATCATAATCAAAATAGGCTGTTGCCGGGCTGACTGTGACTGTTTTGTAACTTCATATAGATTACGGTCTGCAATACTGTGCAGTTCGTCTATCACAACCAGATTTGCATTCAACCCATCCAGTGTGTTTGAGTTCTTACCTAACGGCATAAATTTTGACATGGTTGCATCAAAATACAGGTCTGTTTTACGTTTGCGAACATGCTTAGACAAATGCGGTGACTGGCTTATCATATTGTGGGCTTCATCGAATAAGATTTTTGCTTGATCCCGTTTACTGGCTATTGAATACACTTCTGCCCCTGATTCCCCATCAGCAATGAGCATATATAATGCAATACTAGCCAGCATGGTAGACTTCCCATTTTTTCTGGCCACATAAAACATACTTTCGCGGTATCGTCTTAGGCCTGTTTCCTTGTCCACAAAGCCAAACAGCGCACTGATATACGCCTTTTGAAACAGTTCTAGGGTAACAGGCTTACCCGCCCATTCACCTTTTGAATGCTTGCAAAACGTCTCTATGAAGGTGATAGGTTTGTTTGCCTTAGATTCATCAAAGATATATTGATCTGGGTTGTTGATTTCGTTTACCAGTCGTTCATATTGCCTATACACCCGATTGGAGACAACCACATCATTATTTTTAATTGCGTTCCAGTATTCCAGTATATAGTTCATTGGTTTACCTCCTTTCGTGCGTATTGCTACCACGACTTTCAGGAAAATTTTCCTGAATGTTGTTTACTTTCACCTCACCAAACGAACTAGGAACAAATACGACAACGTTGTCGGTTTTCACCTCGCAAACGCGTATTGCTACTGGATGGGGTGTTTTGAAATCACATCATCTTTCCCCAACTGAAGAAAGCTTAAATAAACCTTTCCTCTCGCGCGCGTATTACCACCTTATCTACTTTCGGTTAGCTCAAATATGAGCCAACCCGTTTCTTTTCCTCTCGCGCGCGCTACTCCTTAATAAAGTCCATTAGTGGGTCTGTCTGCTGCTTTTCATCGGACTTAGGCAGTAAATCCAGCAATTGCTTATAAATCTGTCCATATCGCTGTATGGTCTTATTATAGGCTGTTAATGCAGGGTGTTCCCTCAAAAATTCCTGCTTACCCTGTTTAAACATGGACACCGCGCCTTCATCTTCGACTCGCTGTTTTAGGGTAGACATAGTATTTTGCATGAATACCAGTTCATTGTACAGTCCCTGAGCAATTGGCTGCCTATCTTCCGGTATCTCCTTTAATAATCGTTTAACTTTCTTCATATCGGTTGAAATATTTTTAGAAGTTGTCATATTATCACCTACTTTTTATTAGTTACTTACTTTTAGTAATCCCACGCCTTATATAAAAATTGATGGAGGGGGATAGAAAACTCCCTGCCTCGGTTCCCATTGTCAGAAAATTAAATTTGATATGGGGGGGCTATTTTTTCTGTATCAGATTTCCATTTGCATCAAATGCCAATCCTTCTGCTACAATACCGTGACTACGGTGTTCCTGCGTATGGCACGTTTGGCATAATGATTCTAGGTTATCCCAGTTAAGCGTAACATTCGGGTCATGTATATTTTCCGGTGTGATATACGTCTTATGGTGACAGATACTCGCTACATCCCCACAACGTTCGCATATATAGTGTTTAGACTTCATATAACCCGTTCGGCATTTAATCCATCTATCACTTGTGTAAAACGCTTTAGCATAATCGTGTGCCATTACATTCCCCTGCCTAATGCTGTCAGAGCCACAAGCAAGTTGTCTATTGTTCGCTTCAACTGATCACTGTCCTGCCCTTGTGGGTCATACCATAATTGTAATAAGAACTTGGCAACTGTTTGCGCTAACGGATGCACTGGTTCATCTTCCCAAGTCCTGCCTGTCGTTGCTTCCAGATATGAAGGAATGGATTTCAATAGCGATTGTATAATCATGTCGTTGTCCTCACCGTCCAACCTTAATGCATCCCGTGCTTCTTCTATATCCAGTATCATATAATCACCTCTTATTAAGAAAGAGGACACCAGCTATCTGATGCCCTCCTAACTGGTTTAACTTACTTCAAAGTTTTTGCCTATTGTGGCTTCCCCAATCGCTTGGGGTTTATGAGGGTGTATCATCACCGCCATTATCTGCACCGGACAGTTTCACAAATGCTTCATCGACTAATGGCTTACAGTCTGCAATAGCAACCGCCCGATAGTCTATCAAACCACTACGGAAGTTAGATTCCCGAGAAGTTTCTAGTACTACACCCTGCGGCATGTTCACACCATAATAATTGAAATCACCCAACACAATGGTGTCGTCCGGCATATGGTCATCTACCACAACCTGCTTGCCAAGAATCCGACCAATGCTTTCGTTCTTTGCATCATCAATGAAAAGTGGTCGTCCGTTCTTATCGGTAAGGCCATATACTTTGCCGTACAATGTTGCGTTGTTCATAACGAATCGAGCATTGCCTGCATAACCACGTTTCAACTTAGCCATGGCATCTGTGAAATTATTATAAGAGCCATCAAAGTCAACAGTGTTGTCGTCTGTCCATTCGATACCTTCGAGCAATCCTTTACCCTTGCCATCACCATCACCGTTTACAATAGCGTCCTCAATGGCTTCTAGTACCGTGCTGGTGAGTTCGTCTACAAGATAGCTTTCAAACGCTTGTATCGTCATTTGTTTTGCTGAGATACTCATGGAGAATACCTTCATGACCTCATGGGATTCAAATTTAATACGTGCGGTCTGTACCTGCTCAGCATCTACCTTAGTGCCCTCAGTATGCCAAGCAGCTTTTTCGGTTGGTTTTCCTATAGGTACGCTGATATTACTTGGCAGGTTAAAGTTCCGTACTACGGATAACAGACCGCCTTCTTTACGAGCCTTGGAAATGACTTCGTTTAGCGTCTGCGTTGGCAATACCGCCGAACTGTTGCCCGTTGTATTGAAACCACTGGCACGTTGTTCGTTCATGGCCGTGTTAAAGGTACGTTGCTCTACTTCAGATAGGTCTTGCCCCAACATCGTTTTAAAGAATGCAGAACGATATTCGGCTGACTCAAAAATATTATCAGTTGGTACTTGTTCATTTTTGAACGACATCCCAGTAATAGGGTTAAAACTACGTTGATCCATCTCACCATCTCCATTCTTTTGTTTGTCCTGAATATTTTTCTTGGCTTCGTTTAATCCCTCAATTTCCACATTAATAGCTGTCACATCCGCATCTGGGTCGTTGTCAATGGTTCCCTTGATTTCTGCTGCACGTTTTTCAATATCTTCTAAACTAGCATTACGGTAATGATTGAAAGCATCCTGTACTGTCTTAAATTCCATTACTTAACACTCCTAGCTAAAATTTTATTTAATGTAATCTTGGCTTGTTTCCGAGCCTGTTCCTGTTGCTCAGCTTCCTGCATCTGGTTGCGTGCCTCTACCGAGGTTTGCTGATATGCAGGAAATGGAACGATACTGCACTCGTAAAGTTTATTGATCTTGGAGATCGTTCTGGTTCGTTTCTCCACATCGTAATGGCTGCCTGCCTTATCACATGTGAAAGAAAAACTCATGCCGTTTAAATCGCCCCGTTTTACTGCCGTATAAACAGAGCGGCCTTCCTCAGTGTCCGGTAATACCGCCCGCATTTGCAGGCCACCATCATCCACTGACAACTGCATTGTCTTTGGTGCTTTTGCTAAAGGCACTTTAGACAAATCATGATTATAAAGTAACCGGGTGTCAGTTAAATCCACCCCATTTAATGCGCTACGCTGAATAACTTCGGTATAGCTTCCCATCGGGTCATTGATGGTTGTTGGTGTATCGAATACCACAGGGACACCAGTAATCACCATTTCATTATTTTCCGTTTGTTGTGCCCTGATCTCCACGTGCCGGGTTTCTTTCATTGGTTTTACCTCCCACATTTTGGTATTGGTCTGCTTTATCCTGATTCACAAAATTCAGTGACTGCAATCGTTTATTTCCATCCTCCACAGGCGGAAGATTCAATATTTCCAGTGCCTGGTTAGTCGTTAGTAATCCCAAGGGGATAAGTTCCTTTAACATATCCGTTTTGGATTTATTGGAAGCAAACTGCAAACGGTTCGATTCAAAAATGATAGAGTTCCCGAATGCCTGCTCACGTTCGGTAAATAGCTTGTCCGTTAGTTCCAGACTGAATTGTAAGGCCAATGGTTCGACCACACTTTCATAAAATGCTGCCCATTCATCTTCCGTATAGGTGCTGTTTACGATTGATTCACTAATCCCCAGATATTCGTAAATCTTTTTCTTGACGGCATCCATTTGTTTATCATCAATCGTTACCGGGGTCGACTCTAGTGGAACATAATCGTATTTTTGGTCAATCGCCGCAATCCCGCCATGATTAGAAGCTGTCAAATAATCATTCACAAATGCTTCCTTTTCCTCTTTTAGTTTATCTGATGCAATTATTTGATTTGTTTTCAATATGCCCCGGATGGTTGCATTCGACTTAATCGCGTGTTCCATACCTTCCTGTTGTGTATGTGCCAGGTCTAATGTCGGCATGATCGCCGTATTCGTATCGCCTAATAGATCGTTAGAATTATAGAATCGCCGGGCAACAAACACCTCAGATAAAGGGAACGTCACATGCTGTCCATTGCCAAACAAGAAACGGCAATACATCGTACCTGAGGGGTCTGTTAGATATTCCATGTTGGTAGGCGATAACGGATATATTGCTTGCAGATTCCCCCGGTCATCCTTTTGCAAAAAAGCAAATGCATTATTGTACAGGTAATAATGGGTTACCAGCTTATAAATCAAGTCATATGCCGTCATGTATGCGTTTGGCCTTACTTGTAGGATACGGTTTAAATGTTGGTCTCCCTGCATCCGTTCGCTGTTTTTCTTGGAATAAATGATGTGTTTCGACTTCAATTTTCCGGCATTCCGGGCAATTGCATCCACAGCTGCACGATATACATCTGATTCATAGGCATTCCCCGAAAATGGGGAAAATACTGGACTGCCGGACGACAGCATTTCCGCCTGCTCTAATTTTTCTTCAATTGGCTTTCGTAAATAGCTTTTAACCTTGTCTATTAATCCCACATGTTCACCGCCTAAATATTAGTTTTCCGATCTCTTTAGTTACCTCTATTATACCATATAGGGGTAGGGGGTAGCAATATATAAAATGTTGGTTTGATAGGGATTACAGGCACTTTTGGAATGCCTGTTCCCTTTTTAACTACTTAATTCCTTATCCAACATCATCGCTGCTTTTTTTGCAGTTTCCACATCACCCCTTCGACATGGGAATAATATGTCATGGTTCGGACTAGGAATTTCAGCATTTTTGGGCATTCCCAGGCTTCTTAGTAGCCTATTTAATTGATTAAGGCTCATGTGTCGCTTGTGGGCAAATGCTAAACCCATAAAAGCACCGGGTGGAGAAATCAAACATAGTTGAAAGTCCTGATTGTTGCCATTCATATAATATTTATTTTCTATTTCCATCATCACCTTATTGGAAAAAGAATCGAACCCAACTATTTTCCACCACTTTTTGCTGTCTACATACTGATTTACCTGTTCATATGTTAGGAAATTTAATCCGTTACTCATGTTATCGGCTCCTTAATAAAAATAATCATTTACGGTTGAAACGTCATCCACACTTATTGCTACTATCTGCATACCTTCAATCACTTTGTCTGACTCTACCTTGAATGGAATCCGGCACAGTTCCAGTGAAATAACAAATTCGTTATATTCTTCATCCATGCAGAGGACATCCTTATACATTAAGCAACAAACGCCGATATGACAAGACTTCTCAGTTTTCTTCAGTTGAAGAAAACCGAGAAAAACCCCACAATTCAATCAAACAAGTCGCCGAGTTAGCCGGGACTAGCCCTTTTTTGTAGACAAAAAAGACAAATACAAGACAAGAAAGACACAAGTATATTTTCTTGGAAACGTTGATATGACAGCTTTCACAAGCCCGTTAGACACAAAAGACAAAAAAGACAAATTTTTAAAGAGGGTAGCTATATATATTTTTTCAAGCTGAACAAACATAACAATCATAAATATATAGGTACTGTTTTTTATGTGTCTTTTGTGTCTTTTTTGTCTTATAACCCTCAAAACCCCTGTCACAACAAGGTTTGAGAGCAAGACAAATTCAATAAAACTACATTTCAATTTGTCTTTTTTGTCTACGCCGTTACGTCATCCGCAAAACTTTCATCGGTATCATAAGAATTGTAATGAGAAGTGATGTCTAATATCTTCACACCATTGTTATTGCATTCTTGGATGAATTCATTAACGCCTTTTGTTGCTTGAACGTGATTCGGATATTTTTTGACTTCAATTTTGAAATTGTTCATTGTTTGTCATCCTCCTAATAAAAATAATCGTTTACGGTTGAAACATCTTCTACACTCATAACCACATGCTGCATACCTTCCACCGTACTATCTGATTTTACTTTGAACGGTATCCGGGATAGTTCCAATGAAATAATGAATTGGTCATATTCATAATCCATGCAAAGCACATCTTTGTACATTTCGCCATTACTGGATAATATTTGTAAAATCATTATTTTTTCACCATCCTCTGGGCTGGGGTGTCACAAGTTTTCCCTTTTTGTACACAAGGTGTCACAAGAAGTGTCACAAGTTCAATGTCTATCAATCCCTTGTGCCCCAACCTTTTTGGCTGACTGTACACAAATGTCACACGTTTTTTTAAGCACCATAGCTATATATTTTTATCGGGCTAACCATCAATACGTAACCACAAATATATAGACGCTCTTTTTTGCTTGTGACACTTGTGACATTTGTAGACAGTAGCACCCTATCCCTTGGCACATAAGGTTTCTATGTGTGCACAAGTTTGTGACAAAGTGATTTTAACTTGTGCACACTTGTGACACTAACTCGCTTCTTCAAAGTCGAACCCTAGTTCTGTGACATACTCCATGTTCAATGGAATTGCCCGACTTCTTTTCCCATCATGCCTAACTGTTACATAATCGACTGTTATTCCATTTTGTTCAGTAGCAATAGTTATTCCACGCTTTAACCATGCTTTTCTAGTTTGCCTTTCTTCAACTCCCAAAAATTCGGATGTATAAGCAGGCAAAAGGTATAGCTGATTATTTTTATAGATCGCTTTTAGTGGGTCTTGCGCACGGAAGTTATTAGAAATATTCTCCCTTCTACTATCCAAATCTGTAAGAATCTGCTCCAAAAACACCATAGGCTTGTCCACATCTTTATTTTCCTCTTTGATTTCATCAAATAATTTAACAATATCGTTCAATCTAACATCTAACCCCAGATAATCCTTGACTACCTCACCTGTAAAATGAATAGTTGCATAAAATTCTGCTAATCTATTTAACACGTTATTTTGACCGGACTTTTTAACGTACAATTTCTTTACTCGGTTAAATTCCGGGATAAGATCATCTTTGTGGGCTTCCCAAACTTTTAGAAACTCAATACCAACCGCACCATAGTTATCCAGTATGGCCTGTTGTAAATCCACTATCATTTCATAATCTCGTTTTAACGGTTCATCCCCTAAAGGAATAACCCTTGCTGCCGCACCACCATGATTTTCCGCATAATCATTGAGAGAAACCTCACCAGTGCTTAATAAAATATTCTGCCATGTATATTCTCTTTGGCTTCCTGTCACACTTCCACGTCCTTTTGAGCGTCCGCCACTAAACTGGTAAACGATACTTGACAGTGTGTATTTTTTAGCCTTCCGGGTATCATCCATGAATAGAGGAAAGCTGTTCAAATATGCTGCCTTGCGCTCAATAGCTACTGGGGTAGCATTCCATTCATTGACAAGATTCTTGTTTCCGTGAACTGTGGAAGCTATTTCCAGCCCAGTTGTTTTTCCTTGTGAAGTACCGCCACTAGATTCAACAATAAAAGGTTTAACACCTAGATCATTGATAATCACACTGGCAAAACTGGACAGCACCATGAACACGGCTTTTGGTTGGTCTTTAATTCGCTCAAATATTTCTCTATTCCATGATTCGGCAGTACCCTTTACCTCAAATGCTTCTCGTAATTGCTTTTCTCCATGGTCGGCGGCCATGATTTCAATATCTTTTGTAAGTACTGGGTGAATAAATTTACCTTTCACTTTCCCCAAACGCTCAACAGCATGATGCTGTTCAATATCGTTATATAGTTGATAAAGGTCAAGATATTTAATAAGATTGGCTCTATTCCCTGTATGAACCGACAGACCGCTATTGCTCAATTCGATTAGTTTTGTTGCATCGGCTACGGTAGAAGCAGGAACGACTTCACTGACTTGTTTATTCCCCTGTTTCCAACTTATTTCAAAGAACACTTGTGGGCGTTCAATATTGTAAAATTTCTTTTCAAGTATTGGCACATGACGGGAAATATATATTTCCTCATCTGGGTCTCCATCCTTTTTTGCAGGTTTCAAATAATAAAGTGAACCGTATTTCACAAAGAATGGTTGTGGCATTGTTATTTGATTTTCATTCACATTCAATTGAAAATCATTGTCCCCGCCTTCATTGGCTTTTTGGTACGCCGAATCAATGGAACGTTTGATTTCAATAAGTGTAAAGTCATCTTTGTTATAAACAAGGTTTTCATAAGCAACCCTTAAACTGTCCGATACATCGTCATAGTGGACACCACATTTGAATAAACGCCTTGCCAAATCGTAAAAGTCACCGTTTCTTGATCCTGTTTCTTCATATGGATAACCCATAGTAAATGAAGGTGTTTTCTGTGCATTCCATACTTTATTGAGATAGTGCGGCGGTTTGTCCAGTTCTGCCATGCTTTGAGTAATAACATACCGTCCTTCGGTGTTATCGGTCGGAAAAACAATATATCCCGATCCTGCTTTTCGGGAATCTGATTTTATCCCTAACCGATTTATATACCCTTGAAATTGGGTAAGCCCTTCACCATCTTTGAAAATATATTGATACCCGTTTGGTGTTTTTATAGCATGGTGATTTACGTTTTCGTTTTCCAGTAAGTCCTTTACGAGTTCACCTTCAACACTGTTGTCAATATCGTATAAATACCTACCATCCGGTATAGTCGCTCCTATCCATCCACCGGCAGAAGTCCATCTATTTATTTGTTCATCATTTAATGATGTAGCATTTTTCCATTTTCCTGCTGATCTTTTCGCTGTATTATAATCTCTATTGCCATTCGTGTATCCAATTAATTTGATAATCGTTGCCCCTGGCATCAAACTGTTAACTTTTTCTGTATAGCTTACAGTAGCTACTGCCTGCAAAAAATCACCCCTAATCTTCCCTATTTCGCCCCCAAGACACCTGTATAAAAACTTTCATTTGTGCTATACTATTACTAATAGGTTTTGTTAAGCCATGGTGCATATGGGCTGCAACCCTGCACCACGACATCTATCAGTAATTGCATGATTCCCTTTCAAGGTCGGCTAGCCACTGCTCGATACTTTCAATTTTGAACATGATGCGGCTTCCGATCTTGACGTTGGGAATCTTTTTTTCACGAACTAATTTATACAACATATCGGCGCTCAATCCCAAGTATGTTGCTGTTTCTTTAACCGTTAACGTCCTGCGCTCAATTGGAGCAAGTTCTGGCTTATTATTCTTATAACGATCTGCAATAGCTTGTTTTACATCAAACATTTCAATATCTCCCTTCAAGAATTAATTAAAGTCCAGTACAGAAAAACCTGTGAAGCAACAAACATTCCTAATAGAATACGATCTATTGTTTTACTGTTCATGGCTTACCTCCTTCACGAATCTGTGGAATAAATCTTCCTTTATGCTGTGTATGTTTTCGTAACTCATTTCCAAATCCTGTGAAGCATAGTGCATTAATTGAGACAGCATCCTTACCTTCCGTTGCCATTCGTAATAATAGTAAATTGCAAGTTCCGGTTTCGTTTCATCCATATCAATCTGCAAATGATTTAATTCCTCGCTAATATCCGACATAACGGTTGATCTGAGCAATAACGCTCCTACTTCACTGTCCAATTGGTGTACCAAATCTTTACTGTTCATTATTAAAATCCTCCTTCATAATCTGATAAAACAACATCCAGGCTTGTCCGAGATTCCCCATAATAATATTTTTCCAGTTCATTGATAGCCTTCACATATGCCCTGATTTCTGGCTTAATATCTTCCCTTGGCGATATGCCACGGTAAAGGTCTAGGCTGTTGTTCATGCTTTCTTTTAGTTGTTGAATTGCTTGTTTCATTGTGTTACCTCCTGTTTTTCGAAAACTTCACTTCCAAACAATTCATCAATAGTGACACCTAATGCTTGCGAAATTTTAAACGCGCTATTCATGGATGGTGTGCTCTTTCCGTTTTCATAAAGGGAAATGGCTGGCATACTTAATCCAGTAGACAAAGCAATATCCTTTTGCTTCATCTTTTTTTGTAATCTAATTTCTTTTATGCGATTCATTTTCTCACCCCCCATTAATAATGGTTAATTAACTATAATTAATATACCATGGTTGGCTATATAGCGCAAGGGGTTTAAAGAAAAAATTTACTACGGTTAAGTTTTGTGGTAACCTTAGCTTAAATAATAATACGGAAGGGGGCTGTTCAAATGCCCAATGAATTAGGCAAGTTTATAAAACAAGAAAGAAAGCAAAAAGGCTTCACTCTTAAAGCATTGGCCGGGGAAATAGGCTATTCAGATGCCTATATTTCAATGGTGGAAAACGGGAAAAAGAAATCTCCCTCTTATGATTTTTTTATCAAGATAGCTGAGGTTTTAGAAGTCCCATACGAGGAGCTTATGATAAAGGCAGGGTATGGTACCAAAGAAAACCCGGTACCTGTAAAATCATTTCTTGACTTAATACCAAATTCCCCATCATTAAACGGTTTCAGACAAGAAGATAAGCATGGCGCCATTGCTTACGGAAGATATAATTTTCCGATAAACGACCTATATTTTCACTTAACCGATGACTTAAATAAAAAAATGTTTAAAACTGTCATCTTGTCTGATTATGATCGAGAATTAATCGCAAAAATGATTGAGACATATCTCCTTCATAAAATAGAGAATAAAAAAGGGGATTATTCTAAATCAATTGATGCACTTACGAAAAAAGACTTTCAGTTCCCGAATATGAATAAGGAAGGTGACTAACATGGCCGGAAGTGTAGAAAACAGGGGCAAAGGTAAATGGCGGTTAAGCGTAAACCTAGGGCTAGGTGCGGATGGTAAGTATATAAGAAAACGTAAAACAGTTACTGCAAAGAATAAAACGGAAGCTAAACAGCTGCTAACTGCTTTTGAGCATGAAATAAATGAAGGGGAATATATTGAGCCCACAAAAGTAACGTTTGGTGCATTTGTGGATGATTGGCGCAAATTACATGCAAGCAAGCATTTCTCATCCATGACATATGAATCGTACAACTACATATTAAACGCTCACATACTGCCTGTATTTGCGAATAAACAACTTGAGGATTTCCAACCGATACACATAAAACGATACCTGAGCATGCTGGAATCTGATCTCGGGTTATCCTCAGCTACCATATACAAACACTATGCTATTTTACGCTCCATCTTTAATTATGCTTGTGATGAATTGCGGATACTAAAGACTAATCCGGTGGCGCATGTTACTAAACCAAAAGTAAAAAACAAAAAAAGTGACGTATATACTGATACGGAAGTAGATCAATTATTCTCCTTACTTGATAATGAATTAATCCATTATGCCTTAATGGTCAAGCTCGCCATCATGGGCGGATTCAGACGTGGTGAGATATTAGGGATGCTGTGGGAAAATATCAACTTTGATAATAACACTATCTATGTGGAATACTCGCTCACCTACACAAAGAATAAAGGCTATGAAATGAAAACACCTAAAAATGGAGAAACAAGAACAGTAGTAATGCCGCAATATCTCATGAATGAATTAAAGGAATACCACCACAAATGGAAAAAAGAGCGGCTACAATCGGCTGAATTATGGAATAGCAAATATGGTGACTTTGTATTCTCTACCAGTGAATTAAACGAAAAAGGGATACTCACGTTTGGCAAACCTTTCTATCCCGGTAGTGTGTCCAGATGGTGGAATAGGTTTTTAAATCGGACAGACTTCAAAAAGATCCCATTCCACTCTCTAAGGCACACTGCGGCCACGTTATTAATTAATCAGGGGGAACACCCTAAAAATATATCTGCCCGGCTTGGACATAGCGGAATAAAAATTACGATGGATTTATACTCGCATGCTTTGCAAGAAGCTGATAAAAATTCTGCTGATAAATTAGAAAAACGATTCGGTAAAAGTAACGCTTAGACACCACTGCGATGGTGTTTTTTATTGGGGTAAATTGGGGCAAATTTTGGGGCAAAATTCAGTGTAAACATGTAAAAATGTATCAAATCCATCAAATGAAAATAATGTTTTCATAAAAAAAGCCCATTAAATCAATGGACAAGTAAAATAATCTGTTATATAATTACAACTGTCATTCACTCGTAATGACGGGGTCGAAGGTTCGAATCCTTTCACCAGCACCATCCGGAGAAGTACCCAAGCCCGGCTGAAGGGGACGCACTCGAAATGCGTTAGGACGTTTTCGCGTCGCGTGGGTTCGAATCCCACCTTCTCCGCCATTAATTGATACATAATCAAATAATCTTTTCACACCTTTTCTACAATTTCTCTTCTTGATCTCGTTTGATTAAATCCCAAACCTATTTATAAAACCCAATCGAATGCAGAAAAAGTACGCCAATAATCGCAAAGATAAATCCTGTAATTAATATTAACAAAGGGGTTTTAAAGTTTTTCTTATCCTCAAACCAGGCAATAATTGCAACTCCTAAAATCAGCAGCATACTTAACAGCACTGCCACAAACGGATTAGTTGGTGTTATCCAATCATACCAGTTCCCGCCATTCATGGGTATCACTCCTTTTGCCCTTATCTATCAAAGGGGGATCAAAGAATTCCTTCTATCCTATCTATATTTTACTATAAGTACAAACATGAATCATCGAAAAAAATAGTTTTCCGATATAGAACGGAAATCCCTCCAACACGATGTTGAAGGGACTCCCTTATCTACGCGTTTAACACCTCATATTTATCTTCTTGTGCTTCCAATATAAATGGATTGCGCGTACTATCCGTTAGCATCACCAGTTCATGCATTGCTCTTGTACAAGCCGTGTAAAATAACGTCCGATCTGCTTCTGTCGTATACGTTTTGGCCGATGCTTCCGGAATAATCACTGCATCAAATTCAATTCCTTTCGCTAAGTACACCGGCAATAGTAAAATGCCCTTTTGAAACGAGCGGGTTTCTTCATTGATCCGCGTTACAGCCCATCTGCCATGTAACTGTTCAAACAGTTCGTCACAACCTTGCTGCGTTTTACAAATAAGTGCAATCGTTTCATGACCATTCTCTTTCAATTTCTGTATTGTTTTAACCAGCGGATCAGCGGCATTTCCCTGGTAAGTAACCAACAGCGGTTTCCTGCCCTCCCTGTTAAATGGCTCGATCATTTCACCCTCGGGAGCAAACTGGGTTGTAAAGTCCACAATTTGTTTGGTGGATCGATAGCTCTTAGTCAAGACAATTCGTTCATAACTTTCATCCGCTTGGGCTGGTGCAAGCGGGCTTCCCTGAATAGTATGCGTGTAGATTGCCTGATTCACGTCTCCTAGCAGCGTCATCCTTGTATAAGGGAATTGGTGCTTGATGTAGGCAAACTGAAATGGCGAATAATCCTGCGCTTCATCAATCAATAAATGACGGACTGATCGATCGGCACTGTCACCTAACAGACACCCTTTAAAATATGCATATGCAGTTGCCTCCTCCCATGCCAAGTACCCTTTAGAAAGGGCGGCAATAGTCTGTTCCTTTATTTCCTGCCAATGGCTTGGAGCAACTGCCGGCGACCAATCGGTAAAAAATTTCCGATAGGTTGCCAGAACATGCACGAACTGGAATTGCTTTACGCGTTTTTTCAATCCGGAAAAGGCTTTTTTTACCACTCTTTCCCGCAAAAAGTCTTCTTCCGTTTCATCCGCATATAACTCATCCTGATCCTGCTTTTGCATATGGTAATGGGCCTGCAAATATTCCTCTTTATCCAATAACTCAACCTGCTCCATGACCCAATCCTTGTTTTTTTCCTTACGCTGTTGCTTCTGTATTTCACTTAGCAACCATTTGGCAACAAGCTCTAATTTATTTGGAATGGCAATAGCCGGATGAAGGGAATAAAAATAGTCTTGGATTTGTTCTTTGGTAACAAATACCTGTTTACGAAATGATATATTTTTAAAAATTAATCCTTCTTCCGCTAAACTTGTTATAAACGCATCCAAATGCTGTTTAAACGTGATACCTGATTTATAATCAATACATGCCATTTTTGTTTGATAATCTTCATCCTGTGCTCCCGTTAATTTATATTCCATATGTTGAAATGGTGACTCAACGGTTAGCTTACTTCCGATTTTGTCTACCAAATATTCATAAAAAGTCGTTTGTCGCACATTCGCTTCTCCGAGTTCAGGCAGGACATTGGCTACATAACTACTAAACAACGGGTTTGGTGAAAATAAGACAACATTATCAGCATGTAATGTCTCGCGATGTCTATACATTAAAAATGCAATTCGTTGTAATGCAGCGGATGTTTTGCCGCTGCCAGCCACGCCCTGAACCACAAGATAACGATGCCGTTCGTCACGGATGATTTTATTTTGCTCCTTTTGAATTGTGGACACGATACTTTTCATTGTCGTACTGGCATTATTACCAAGCGCTTGTTGCAACAGTTTATCGCCAATGGTAACACCTGTATCAAACATCCCTTTAATGACGCCGTTACGGATAATAAATTGCCTTTTTAGCGTCATCTCGCCTGAAATGGTACCGCTCATGGTTTGATATGCAGCTTTTCCAGGGGAGTAATCGTAATAAAGGCTGGAAATTGGGGCGCGCCAATCATATACCAGAAATTCCTCGTCAAGCTGATCCATCAATGAGGCAATCCCGATATAAATCGGCTCACTTGTGGTTTCCCCATCCGCTCGAAAATCAATCCGGCCAAAATAGGGATTGTTTTTTAGTCGTTTTAACGTTTTTAATTCCTCACCTATTTTTCCATGGAATCGTTCGCGTTCGGATAATAGTTCTGCTTGTTGTTTGATACTTGCCTGTGTTTCGATAACATCATCAGGTTCATCCAGATTTACGGTCACATCCTCCCAGAAGTTTTGCCGCAGATCGATAACACTTTCCTTTAACCCGGATGACTTCGCATATAACTTTTTCTGTCGTTGGTGAATTTCCTCAATTACTTGGTTCACCCGGTGTTGTTCCGCTTCCCGATTTTCGTTTTCTTCACTCATCGAACTCCCCCATTTGAGTTAAGACTTATATATTGACATTTTGATTTAAATGTAGTAAAATTAGTGTGTGTAAACTGTGTGGATTGAAATTAAAACATCAGTAATATTTTAATGATA
The DNA here is from genome assembly GCF_040812445.1 of Lentibacillus sp. L22. Classification (NCBI taxonomy): domain Bacteria; kingdom Bacillati; phylum Bacillota; class Bacilli; order Caryophanales; family Bacillaceae; genus Lentibacillus; species Lentibacillus sp. L22. The sequence continues at coordinate 170,472 of NZ_JBFNXI010000004.1, forward strand.
CAACGTTAGCGCTTAGCTTGCAAGGATGTTTTGCAATTTATACGCGGCGTTTTTTTATGGAGGTTTTTACGATGGAATTTACAGAACTAACCTCGCTTTCCGCAATAAATGACTTTATCCGAAACCATCAACTCTCCTTCCTGTTTATATCACGCCCCGACTGCAGTTGTATGTCACGGTCTGTTCCCACAAGTACAAGTATTAATGAAAAATTACCCTGAAGTGGCGTTAGGTCATATCAACGCTGATCAGGTACCGGAAATAGCTGGAGCATTTTCCGTTTTTACCGTGCCCATCCTATTATTTTTTATCGATGGAAAAGAATATATCCGTGAGGCCCGAATCGTTCCGCTGGATTTGTTAGAGGAAAAAATAAATAAAATATATCAACATATGGCTGGATCATCTGAATGATTCAGCCATTGCTTGTTGATAAGAATCATAAGTCAGGTGATTGCACATAAATTTATTTACAGATGCCTTTATGTTGAGTGATTTCACATTATTTTTTCAAGCATGTTATCATTAGTAAGTACCAGCACGATGAACAGGAGGAGTAGACCAATGAAAATACTTATCGTCGGTGCTAGTGGCACCATTGGAAAAAAGGTTGTAGAAACGTTAGAAAAAGATCATGACCTCATTCGGGCGGGAAGAAATGGTGCCGATGTACAGGTTGATATCACCTCGGAAGCCAGCATCCGCAACATGTATGAAACAGTCGGACGGGTGGATGCGGTTATTAATGCCTCTGGTGGTGCCAATTTTGCCTCTGTTTCAGAACTGACTCCGGAATTGAATGAAAAGGGAATTGAAAGCAAGCTAAAGGGGCAAATCAATTTGGTGCTTCTGGGATTAGACCATGTAAACGATAATGGGAGCTTTACACTAACAACCGGTATTATGATGGATGACCCGATTCGTCAGGGGGCTTCTGCGGCGATGGCCAACGGTGGTGTCAAGGCATTCGTTAAATCGGCCGCCATCGAAATGCCGCGGGGAATCCGGATTAATAGTGTCAGCCCTAATGCCGTTCAGGAATCCTGGGATCGGTTGGAGAGTCTCTTCCAAGGGTTTGACCCAGTTCCTGCCCAACGTGTTGCACTAGCATATAAAAAGAGTGTACTCGGGGCACAGACAGGGCAAAATTACGAGGTGTATTAAGTTTACAACTCGAAATTGTCAGCACGCAACTAAATTTAAGTACAGTAAAAATCCTGGCCAGTATATACCTAAGCCAGGATTTTTGCTGTTATCTTTTTTAGCTATAGAAGATTTCCAAGAGTCCGGATATGTTGTCTGTCTTTTTTTCCAACCATAAAATGATAGCTAAGATGTGTTACCGTAATCAATCGTCCTCCGCTTCCCCATCAAGTGAAAAGTCGTTAATGATAATAAACAATTCGAGATTCTTGATATCATCGTTAACCTTCGTTGCAACTGTCCGCACTCCTTTGTCTATTTAAACCTAACCGAAATTAAGCCTAAAATTAACCAAAGACCTCTTCTCTGTTACCAAGAAAAATGTTTGTTTCAACCCTCGGATTTACTTCCCGAGGCCAGCAGATGGGGTCAAACCACAAGCAATCTTTGCCTGTTTAAAATCCCACCACACTGTATACATAGGGGATTCCACACCTATGTAGCCTGCGCGAGGCAATCGCTTTTTGGCTTTCTTTCCGATATTAACTGCACTGTTGATATCTCTCGAAAGCGTTGTACCGCAGTTTACACATGTAAAGCTGCGAATGGAAGGGTCCTTTTTCTCCTGATGACTACAGACACAACAGGTTTTGGTTGTATCCCGTTCATCAATCTTTTGATAATGCTTGCCACTTTTCGCTTGCACCCAGTTTAATATACGGCGAAACTGTCCAACTGGTGTTTGATTTAACATGGCCCTTCTCATCGTCCCGTACTTTGCCACATCGGGAGTCGGAGTATAATCACCAATGTAGATCGCATCGTAACGCTTGGAAAAATAATGCGCATAGCTAAATAACAGCGTCTTCATTTGTTCTCGACGTTTTAATTGCGCCTTTTCCAAAGCATGATTAAGTCTTTTCCAACGTTTGCTTGGCTCAAAATAGGTGACGTTTGGGGTGCATACCAGCTTATTAAATTTTTCACATTTGTCCCGTTTTGATTTGATTTCATCGATTCGTTTATCCCAATACTTCAACAGTGCATTCATCGATTTCAATTCATATGATTTTCCATCACTGCCTAATCCCACCGCCAGATTCTTATGGTTGGGATCAAATACAATAAACGATTGTTCCTTCACCTTGGTGATTTCTTTGACATCTTCTATTGTAAAAATGGCATAATACGAATCCAGATCCTTTGTAATGCGAAGGGTTTTGATTCTCTCCGTTTCGCTTAGTTCTACCGCTTCCACGAGTCCAACTTTGATTTTGATGGTCTTCTTAGCCTTTTTATCTTTTTTCTTTAATTCCTTGTATTCTTCATCTGTTAACTTGCCAAAACTTAAGGAAAGCAGATTGGTATCCAATAATTTAAAGCCTTTTTTTGGTTCATCATAATATAGCGAAAACCACTTCTTTTTCCATGAACGATATTTTGGTTTC